>JADGRR010000161.1 GCA_017880745.1 Burkholderiales bacterium | reverse complement strand
TGGTCCGCGTCGCCGGATTCGTCAAACGCTACGGCAGGCGCACCGCAGTCGCGGGCGTCGCACTGGACGTGCGTCGCGGCGAACTCTACGGTCTCATCGGACCGGATGGGGCCGGCAAGTCCAGCCTGATGAAGTCCATCGCCGGCGTCCTCAGCTTCGACGCAGGCGAAGTCGAGGTGTTCGGTACGCGCCTCGTGTCGGAGGCCTCAGCCGAACTGGTGAAAGACCGCCTCGGATTCATGCCGCAGGGGCTGGGGCTGAACCTGTATGCCGAGCTCTCGATCGAGGAGAACATCGATTTTTTTGCGCGGCTGCGCCTGGTCCCGGCGGCCGCCCTGGCCGAGCGCAAGGAACGCCTGCTCGCCATCACCCGGCTCGCCCAGTTCCGCGGCCGCGCGATGAAACATCTGTCCGGAGGAATGAAACAAAAGCTCGCGCTCGTGTGCACGCTGATTCACGAGCCCGAGTTGATCATCCTCGACGAACCCACCACCGGCGTCGACCCGATATCGCGCCGCGACTTCTGGCTGATCCTGTCGGAAATCCTGCACGAGCGCGGCGCCACCGCGCTGGTGTCCACCGCGTACATGGATGAAGCCAGCCGCTTTCACCGGCTGACGTTGATGCACGAGGGCCGCGTCATCGCCGAAGGCCGGCCGGAGGATCTGCGCCGGCGCGTGCCCGGCGTCGAGGTGCAGCTGCGCACCGGACGCCAGGCCGACGCGCTCGCGCGCCTGCGGGCCGGATTCGCGCAGGTGCAGGCGCTCGGCGCCTGGATCCACGTGTTCGCGCGCGAGCGCGACGCGGCTGCGGCGGAACGCGAAATCAGGGCGGTGCTCGGCGATATCCCGGTGCACGAGCTGTTTACGGCCGAGCCCGGGCTCGAGGACGTGTTCATCGCTTCACTGCGCGAACCGCAGCCGGCACCGGCCGCGGCGCCCCCCGCGCAGGCGGCGGGCGAGCCCGCCCCGCCCCGCCCTCCACCCCTCACCGGCGCCGCGATCGAAGCGCACGAATTGACCCGCGATTTTGGCGACTTCCGCGCGGTGGACCGCGTCAGCTTCAGCGTGCGTCAGGGCGAGATCTTCGGCCTGCTCGGCGCCAACGGTGCGGGCAAGACCACCTGCATCAAAATGCTGACGGGAATCCTCCCGCCCAGCGCCGGCGAGGGCGCCGTCGGCGGCGTCGACATGCGCCGCGCCGGGCGCGCGATCAAGCAGCGCATCGGCTATGTGTCGCAGGCATTCTCCCTCTACACCGACCTCACGGTGCAGGAGAACGTGCGCCTGTTCGCCGGCATCTACGGGCTCGACCGGGGCGAGACCGCGGACCGGCTCGCCTGGATCATCGCGAACGTCGGTCTTGCCGGTTACGAGCATCAGCTCGCCGGCAGCCTGCCGATGGGCTTGCGCCAGCGTCTTGCTCTGGGCTGCGCCCTGGTGCATCGGCCGCAGGTGCTGTTTCTGGACGAGCCGACCTCCGGCGTCGATCCGGTCGGGCGCCGCCGTTTCTGGGAGATCCTGTTCCACCTGTCGCGCGTCGAGGGCGTGGCCATCCTGATCACGACCCATTACATGACCGAGGCCGAGCACTGCGACCGGCTGGCCCTGATGTACGCAGGGGGCATCGTCGCCGACGCCGCGCCGGCGGAATTGAAACGGCGCGTGACGGAAGAAGCCGGAAACCTGCTCGAGATCAGCGCCAGCCCGCTGTTGCCCGCCCTTGGCCTGCTGCGCAACTCCGGCTACGGCGACGCCGCGCTGTTTGGCGAGCATATACACCTGCTCGCACCCGATCCGGACAGCGCCGGACCGCGCCTGCGCCAGTTGCTGGCGCAGGCGGGCATAGCCGTCACGCGCATTGCGCTGCGACCGTTGTCGATGGAGGACGTGTTCGTGCACTACGTGACGCGGCTCGAGCGCGGCGAGACGATGCAATGAAATTCGAACGCGTATTCGCGGTGGCGCAGCGCGAATGGCGCGAGATCCTGCGCGACCGCATCTATTTCCTGCTCGCTTTCCTGCTGCCGGTAATGCTGATGCTCGTTTTCGGCTACGGCATGAGCCAGGACGTCGAAAACATCGCTTTTGCGGTGGTGGATGAAGACCGCACGCCGGTGAGCCGCGACTACGCGCACCATTTCATCGAGTCGCGCTACTTCAGCTTCCAAGGCTACCTGCCGAGCGCAAACGCCGCCGACCGGCTGCTAGCCGAGCGCAAGCTGCGCGTGGTGATCGTGATCGGGCCCCGCTTCGAGCAGCAGTTGCTCGCCGGCCGCTCCGGCCAGGTGCAGACGCTGATCGACGGCACGTTTACGTCTTCGACCCGCATCATCCAGGCCTACGTCGAAGCCATCAACCTGGCAGCGAGCACCGGCATCCAGACGGGTTACCTCGCGCGGCGCGTCGGCCTGCCGCCCGAGCGCGCGGCCGGCCTGCTGCACCCGGTGGTACTCGATGTGCGCTACCTCTACAACCAGGAGGTGCGCAGCATCTGGTCGGTAGCACCGGGACTGATCATGATGATCCTGATGCTGGTGCCGCCGCTGCTGATGGCGCTATCCGTGGTGCGCGAGAAGGAGACCGGCGCCATCTACAACGTGTGCACCTCCACCATCACGCGCGCCGAGTTCCTCACCGGGAAGCTGCTGCCGAGCGTGACCATTTCCGCCATCAATGCCGGCATCCTGTGGCTGCTGGCGACCTTGTATTTCCATACGCCGTTCAAGGGCAGCCTCCTGTTCTTCGCCTTCGCGACCCTGCTCTATATCCTGTGCACCACCGGCCTCGGGCTGCTGATCTCGCTGCTGGTGAGCACGCAGCAGGCGGCGATGATCATTTCGCTGGTGCTGTCGATCATCGTCTCGATCCAGTTCTCCGGCCTCATCACTCCGGTCAGTTCGCTCAGCGGCGGCAACTACGCCATCGCCCACGCGTTTCCGGCGATGTACTATAACGCGGTGGCCAAAGGCGCGTTCCTCAAGGCGGTAGGACTTGACGTGCTGTGGCCGGAGCTGCTGCTGTTCGTGTTCTACGCGACTGCGGTATTCTTCCTTTGCTACCTCGTGTTTCACAAGAGAACGCGCACATGAGCCCGCCGGCGACGCGCACCGTCGCGCTCGCGCAGGTCTGGCTGCGGCAGATTGCGGTGCTGTCGCTGAAGGAGATCAGGCAGCTGCTGCGCGATCGCGCCCTTTTCATCTACACCGTCTATATCTTCACCGCCAACATCATCATTGCCGCCGGCGGCGCGAACAATGAACTGCGCGATGCGGTGCTGCGCGTGCACGACGCCGATCAGAGCCACGCATCGCGCGACTTGATCTACCGCTTCCAGCAGCCGCGCTTCCGGCTTGCGGGCGAGGTCGGTTCGGCGGCGGAGGCCCTGCGCCTGCTCGACCGGGGCGAGGCGCAGATGATCCTCGAGGTACCGTCCGGCTTCGCCGAGTCCCTGCGGCGGCAGCAGCTGGTGCATGTGCAGGCATTGATCGATACCAGCCAGGCCAATACCGGCTACCTGGCTTCGAGCTACGCCGCGCGAATCGTCGCGCGCTACTCGGAGGATTGGGTCGAGCGCAATATCATTCGCGCCGGCGGCGACCCGCGACAGATGCCGGCGATCAGGAACGAGCTGCGCGTGTGGTACAACCCGGGGCTGAACAACACGTGGTTCAACACCATTTCCGAGTTGCTGACCATGGTCACCGTAGCCTGCATCCTGCTTCCGGCCGCGGCAATGATCCGCGAGAAGGAGCGCGGCACGCTCGAGCAACTGCTGGTGTCGCCGCTGACGCCATTGCAGATCATGCTGTCGAAGCTGCTGTCGATGATGCTGGTCATGCTCTGCGGCACCACGGTGGCCGTGTTCGGCATCATGATGCCTTTCTACGGCGTGCCTTTCGTCGGCAGCGTGCCGCTGTTTTTCGCGCTCACCGCGCTGTACGCGTTCACCAATGCCGGCTTGGGCCTCGCGGCGGCCACGTTTGCGCGCAATTCGGCGCAAGTCGGCCTGGTGGTCCTGCTCATGGTCATGCCGATCGTAATGCTGTCGGGCACCTGGACACCGATGGAGAGCATGCCGCCGTGGCTGCGCGCGCTGATGTATCTGTCGCCGCTGCGGCACTATATCGAAATCGCCTATGGCATTCTGCTGCGCGGAGCCGGATTCGGCATCCTGTGGAATTCGGTGCTGCCGATGGCCGCAATCGGCGTCGCCTTGTTCGCGCTCGGCTTGGTGCGATTTCGCCGGCAATTCGTTTAGAACCCGTTGCAAAATGGATTTTGCAGCGGTCCGATCCAGGAGAACATGAGGGGCGACGCCCCGAAGGTCTCGATCCCCCTTGAGGGGAAAGTCCCCCCACCTCTTCGGGTGGTCCCGACCTTCGGTCTCCCACAGCTCTTCGGGTGGTCCCGACCTTCGGTCTCCCGCCTTGGGGGATATCCGCGCATTTTGAAACCGATTCTCAGAGGCTGTCCGTGACCTTGACCCGGCCAAGCTTGACCGCGCCGCGCCGGGTCTTGCTGTCGAGCCGCTTCTTCTGCGAACTCCGCGTCGGTTTGGTCGGTCTGCGCTTCTTCGGGGACACAGCAACGCTGTTGACGAGTTCCTGCAAGCGCCTCAACGCTTCTTCCTTGTTCATTTCCTGGCTTCGATACTGCTGCGCCTTGATGACGATTACGCCTTCCTTGGTGATGCGCTGATCGTTCAGCTTGAGCAGGCGTTCTTTGTATAGACCGGGGATCGATGAAGCACCGATGTCGAAGCGCAGGTGGATGGCGCTGGAAACCTTGTTTACATTCTGCCCTCCCGCACCCTGGGCGCGAATGGCGCTGATCTCGATCTCCCTGGCAGGGATCGCGACGTTATTGGAGATTTGCAGCATGGCAGCTATATCGCCCGACACGCGGTCATCGGGTCCGGTGCTGCCGGCCCAAGTCGCGCTTGCCACCCGGGGACAAACGCTTGATCTGATATTCGGCCTTGGATGCGGCCGATCGGTCGGGATATTCTATGGCCGCGAGCAGGCGCCGCGGCGGGTGGGAGCGCGTATAGCGCGCGCCCTTGCCGCTCTTGTGCGCGGCGTAGCGCGCATCGACGTCGATGGCGATCCCGGTGTAGATGCTGCCGTCCCTGCACTCGATAAGGTAGACAAACCAGGCCATACCCGCCTATTGAATCAAGGTGCTCAGTCCGGGTCTTTGAAACTCCCCTCAAGCAACTTCGCCTGCGCCGCCGCGAGACGCGCGATCGGCACGCGCGGACCGGAGCAGGACACGTAATTGATCGCGATCTGATGGCAGAAGTGAATCGATGCGGGGTCGCCGCCATGCTCGCCGCAGATGCCGACCTTGAGATCCGGCCGGGTCTGGCGCCCGCTCTCGACCGCCATTTTCATCAGTTGCCCCACGCCCTTGATGTCCAGCACTTCGAACGGGTTATCCTGCAGGATGCCGGTTTCGAGGTAGGCCGGCAGAAACTTGTTTTCCGCATCCTCGCGGCTGAACGAGAAAGTGGCCTGGGTCAGGTCGTTGGTGCCGAAAGAGAAGAACTCCGCGTCTTGAGCCATGCGGCCCGCGCGCAGGCAGCCGCGCACCACCTCCAGCATGGAGCCGAACTTGTATTTCACGCTGATGCCGTGGGTAAGTTCCACCACCTGGTGGACGCGCTGCACCTTGCTGTGGATGCGCTTGAGTTCTTCCACCGTGGCGACCTGCGGCACCATGATCTCGGGATAGATTTCGATGCCTTCCCGGGCGCACAGCGCAGCGGCTTCGAGAATCGCCTGGATCTGCATCGCGTATATTTCCGGATAGGTGATGCCCAGCCGCACGCCGCGGTGGCCCAGCATCGGATTGACTTCGGCCAGCGCGCGCACCTTTTTCAGGACCACTTCCTTTTTGCCGATCGCATCATCTTCCAGATGCGATTCCTTGAAGGTCTGCAGCCCGCCCATGAGCTTGGTCAGGCCGTCGGCATACTGCTGATACAGCCTGGGGCTAAGCAGCTTCAGCGTGTCCGGCAATTCCTCCAGGCCCTTGATCGTATCGCGCAGGTGGTGCAGGTGGGCGATCTCCAGTTCGAGCTGCGCCGCGGTCGGAAGGAATTCGTGCATCGGCGGATCGAGCAGGCGTATCGTCACCGGCAGTCCCTTCATCGCCTTGAAGATTCCCTTGAAATCGGAACGCTGGATCGGCAGCAGCCGGTCGAGCGCCGCCTGGCGCTCATCCACCGTCTCTGCCAGGATCATTTCCTGCATGATCGGCAGGCGATCGGTGCTGTTGAACATGCGCTCGGTGCGAACCAGTCCGATACCCATGGCTCCGAACTCCCGCGCGCGGGTCGCGTCGTCCGGGGTGTCGGCGTTGGCCATCACCTTCAGTTCCGCCAACTCGTCCGCCCAGGCCAGCAGCGTCGCCATCTCCGCCGAAAATTCGGCTTCCACCGTCGGCACTTCGCCGGCATAGACGTGACCGGTGCCGCCGTCGATGGTAATGACGTCGCCCTCATGCAGGGTGGTTTCGCCGATGACGGCACTGCGCGCCTTGTCGTCGATCACGATCTGCTCGCAGCCGGAGACACAGGGTTTGCCCATGCCGCGCGCCACCACCGCAGCGTGGGAGGTCTTGCCGCCGCGGCTGGTGAGTATGCCTTGCGCCCGGAAAAAACCGTGGATGTCGTCCGGCTTGGTTTCCTCGCGCACC
>JADGRR010000160.1 GCA_017880745.1 Burkholderiales bacterium | reverse complement strand
GAACCACAGAGGTCCGTAGATCATGCCGTCCGGTCCGACCTCGAAACCATTGAAGCCGCCCATGTCTTTTTTGATCAGCCGGGGCGGTGCGTTACCCGTCACATCGATTTCCCACAGCGCATCACCCAGAAACACCTGCGACGCGTAGAGCTTGCCGTTGCGGCGGTCGAAATCCAGCGAGTTGATGCCGGGCAGGTCCTTGGCCAGCACGCGCAGGGGCGCGTCGTCGCTTTCGCGGTAACGGACCATGCCCATCAGGTAGTTGGTCCATGCGAGCTCACCCTTGGGCCCGATGGCGATGTCGTCAGCCTGCCCTTCGGGCGCCGGCACCATCACCCGGGCGGCACCGGTGTTGCGATCCACTTCCCACAAGGAATAGCCCACCACAGAGCCCGCCAGCAGACGGCCCCTCGCATCCACGGCCAAGCCGTGGACGCCATGGAACGAGGATGGCGCGACGAGCACCTCGGGCGCGCTCCACGCCGCAGGTCGCACCGGTGTCATGGAAGTGCAGCCACCAAGAATCAGTGACGCCGCCAGCAGGCCAGCGGCCAATGGTCGAATCATGGTCGTCTCCTTCATCATCGAGCGATAGGAAATTCAATCCTGTTCTTTTTGCGCGTCTGGCCGCTGGCGACGGTGTGGCGCCGATTCAGCGCTGCCGAGCGTTGCGCTGTGAGCATGTTGCTCCCGCGCCCGGCCGATTGCAATGCCGGGTACTACGCTCCGCGTGGTCTTGCGAAAGGATGGTCGATCATGCATGATTCCGCTACCGGAAAAATCCTCGGAGTAAGCCAATGAAACCGCTGCCGACGATCGCCCTTTTGGTGTGCTGCCTGGTAACGGGTTGTGCAACGACTCCGGACACAACTGCGCCCGCGCAGGCGCGCACGGAGCGGCAATACCGTACCGGCAGCAATATTCCGGTGCGCGATCCGGGTGCCGCGTCTGAGACGAAGACCGTCGATCGGGATACCTGGGAACGCGAGCACAGCATGACCGCCCCTACGAGCTCCCCGATGCGTTGAGCAGTCTTTAGGCGTCGCATGTATCGCAGCGGCGGCCCGATATCGGGCGCCTGCAACGGCGCGAAGAGGCAGCGGCAACGCTACTGCAACCCTAGCGCAAGCAAAGCGAATACCGGCGCAGCCGTGTGCGAGAAGACTCGTCTGTGTTATTGATCATTTGGCTCCCCGACCGGGGCAACGCGGGGCACTGGTGCGAGCTTATTTCGTTTGGTCTTGGCGGCCGGAAACGACCCGCAGCGGTCAGTGGCGTTTCCCGAAAGCGGCCGCCCATAGGTTGCCGGGTGGGACTTTCACCCGCCGGGGGCGCTCAGTTGCGCGATAGATATATTTTCGCCTGCTGCAGTTCCGGACGCGGATCGCCTTTGGCGGCAAGCTGCGCGAGTTTGGCGAAATAAGCTCTCGCCTTGGCCGAGTCGCCAGCCTGGATCGCCGCCAGCGCCGCGCCGTAGAAGCCGCGGAAGCGGTTGGGGTCGCGGATGGCCGAGGCCTCGAACTCCTTCAGCGCCTGCGCCGGTTGCTTCAGTTCGAGCAGCATTTCTCCGAGCAGCTCGCGCGCCGGCAGGACGCGCCCGGGCGTGACAGGTGATTTCTCGCTCGCGTCTTCCATGTCCGCGGATTTGCGCATCAGCGCGAGCGCATCCCCGTTGCGTCGCTCGGCAAGAAGCGTCCAGCCTTCTGCCGCAAGCCGCTGCACCTCGACCTCCCCCGCCCAGTAGTTGTCCTTGCGCCCGGCGAGCTCATCACGCAGCCGCGCCAGCTCAGCGATGTCCTTGCGCGCGGACGACGGGTCGCCGGAGCGTGCCGCCCCCAGAGCGCGGGCAAAGAATATTATCGCGTCCGCATACGGAAACTTGCTCGGGCGCGGAGCGAGTTGCGCCGCGGCTCGCCAGTCTCCACGTTCGAGCGCGTAGCGGGCCGACCCTGCGGCGAGTGCGTATGCACCCGCATTGCGTTCGAAGCGGGCGGCCTCCACTTGTGCACGTTCGATGCTGCGTGTCGCCTGTGCGTCCTGCGCAAGCTGCAATGACGCGTATACCTGATAGTCGATTGCGTGCAGGATTTCGTCCGGGGTATTGTTCTTTCGCGCCGTCGCCTCCGAGCGCTGGTTAGTCGCGATCGAATCTTCCCACGCTCCCACTCGCGTGAAAATATGCGATGGCATGTGCAGTGCATGCGCGGCGGACGGTGCAATGTCCGCGTAGCTGCGCGCCGCTGGCAGACCTTTTGACGCGATAGGCGGATAGTCGTAGCTGTGGATCAGGTAATGGGCCACGCCGGGATGGTCCGGCTGCGCTGCGAAGATCGGCTCGAGGATCGCCGCCGCCTTGAGCTGCTTCGCGTACGTCTTGTCGGCGGGATCGGAGGCAACGTTGAGCGCGAGCGCGTAGAAGATGGATGCTTCCCTGTCCTCCGGATAGCGCTGCGTGAGCTGCTCCATCGCTATTTCGTACCGCAGCACGCGCTCGCGCCAGGGCGCCCGGTCATGCGTGTACAGCGTGGCGATGGCATCGAGGTAGTCGCGTTCGCGCTGCGACTTCGCCCCCAGCGACTCACCCTTGTCAACTGCCGCCTGGCCCTGGAGCAGCACATTCTCGGCAGGTTGTCCGCCGAAGGGGTTGAGCAGGCGGTTGACGCCTATGCCCCAGTAGGCGATGGTGCACGATGGATCGGCCTTCAGCACTTCGTTGAAAGTCTTCAGCGCTTCGGGGAACCAGAACGAGTGCAGCAGCGCGACGCCGCGCTCGAACTGCGGCTGCACTTTTGCGTCGCAAGTGGTCGGGAAATTCACATGACCGAGTTTCGCCGGCGTGCGTCCGCCGGCGGCGTTTGCGTCCTCATCGTGTGCGAATGCGCCGGAGGAAACTGAAATCAGTGCTGCCGTGACCGCGGCGAGAGCATTGCGATTGATCATGATTCCTCCCGTCAAGTCGCTGCAATTGTGATCTGCATTTTCACCTTACATTGGGAGCGCAGCTTAATCAACCTTGTACTTGATAGGGTCTTTACGAGCGCACCAGCGGTTCATTCGCTTGATTGAATACCGTGGATAAGACCGGCGCCGAGTGTCGCCTCTTGGCCGGCTGTAGCCCGTAACACCCTCCGCCTGCCGAAATGCGGGCCAACGTCTGCTAACTGAAGATGCCCGGGGCAGCAGGCGATCCAAAGCGGACACACGGTCGGGCTGCGCTAAGACGCTCTACCCATCCTGCCTCGCCCGGTTTGTTGCCCGGATTTCCTTTCTGTTTCTTAGCATGCGCAATACCTCACGCTCGAGCCAAATTCCCAGCGCGCCCGCGTCCGGGTGTGCACTGTACTTGATCAGCCGCCGCAGTCCGGCCTCCGAAATACAACGCTCTGATGCTGACTCCGGGATCCCATACTCGTGCGGCCCATAGTGCCGGAACGTGCTCTTTTCGTCTTTCACGTCGAGGATGAACGCAATTTCATTGAGCGCGAACCAGGGTCGCTGCATTTCATCGAGGAAGACGCGAACACGCTGGCCTCTGAACGAATACCACTCGTGCCGATGATCTCCTTCCGCGCCCTCGACGTAGCGTTTCGCCCGTTCAAGCGAAGTGAATAGTAATCCGGTCCAGCTCCGCGAAAACACGTAGGCCAGGAGGGGAGCTGTCGCGACCAGCATAGCCGCATGGAGCGCGTCACCCTTGCGAACGAACACGCCGATGGCGGCAAAGACCGCGAAAATCGCAACCAGAGAAACGATGCGGAAGACCCATGTTAAGACGGAGCGTTCGTCATCGAGTTTGAATGCCTTCAAGGTTTTTCCTTGAAATAGTGCGTCATTGGGGCTGCCATGAAGCCTTTCAATCAGCCATGCGTATCCTGCTCCAACCCTAATGGAGGATCAACCGCGACCGTCGGCTTCGGGCCGACTGCTGCCTGCGGCACCCTCAACCTGCGAATTTTCTGGCGAATGTCGGCTTCTTGAAAAGGCTGACCCACACTCATTGCCCTGCGCGTCAAGTGGCAGCGACGCTCGCGGCAATCTCCACGATGATGCAGGCCCCGCCTGCAGCCCCATCGCGCACGCCGGCGCTGCCGCCGTGGCGCGCGGCGATCTGGCGCACCAGCGAGAGTCCGAGGCCCGCGCCGCTCGTGGCGCCGGGTAGTCGGTGGAACGGCTCGAACAGGCGCTCGCGCTCAGGCACGGGAACGCCGGCGCCGTGGTCGCATACGCAAAGCTCGGCCTTGTCCTGGTTGCGCCGCAGGCTCACTTCGATCGGCGGCTTGCCGTGGCGCTGCGCGTTCTCCAGCAGGTTGCGGATCATCCGGCGCAGCAGCCGCGCGTCGCCTTGCACCAGCACCGGCTCGCCATCGAGCGCGCAGTCCTCGTAGCGCGCGCATTCCTCGGCCGCAAGCGCAAGCAGATCGACCTGCTCGCGCCGATCGATTTCGGCGACGGCATCGAGGCGGCTGGCGAGCAGGATCTCGTCGATCAGCTGATCGAGTTCGGCGATGTCGCGTTCGAGTTCCGATTTGCGTTTCGGGTCGTCTTTTTCCTTCAGCAGCTCCACGCCCATGCGGATGCGCGCAAGCGGCGTACGCAGTTCGTGCGAGGCGTGTGCGAGCAGCCGCTTGTTCGAGTCGAGCAGCACCTTCTGCGCGCCGACGAGTTCTTCGATGCGCGCGGCGGCGCGGTTGAAGCTCGCGGCAAGCTGCGCCACCTCGTCGCCGCCCCTGACGCGCACGCGCGCCGAGAGATCGCCCGAACCGAGCGCCTCGACGCTCGCCTGCAGCCGCTCCAGCCGGCGGGTGATCCTGCGCACCACCGGATAGGCGCCGAGCGCCACCAGGAGGGCGATGACGCCGAGGAAAACGATCAGCGCCCAGGCAGGGTGCCTCGGTTCGTGCGGCAGGCGCACCGCCAGCGAGCGCCCGTCGGGCAGGCGGATATTCCAGCCGCCGGCGCGCCACGAGGAGTTGCGGCGCCACCCGCCGGCTCGCTCCTCCTCCGGCGGCGACAGTGTCTTGCCCGCAGCGGCGATGCGCTCGCGCCCGGCATCGAAGAGCGCGAGATCGGCGTGCAGCCGCACGGCCAGTTTTTCCAGCGCCTGCTGTTGCACCTCGCGCGGCGCGTCGGCCGCGGGCAGCGCTGCCGCCGCCACTTCTCCGGCCATCTCGAAGGCCTGGCTCGCGGGGCCGGCTTCTATGGTCAAGCGCCACATGGCTCCGGCGGCCAGCACCACCAGCAGCAGGCTCGCCACCACGGTGAGATAGACCTGCAGATAGAGGCGTTTCATCGGCAGTGCCATTGCCTGAAGATGCCCGACTGGCAGGCATCATCAGGCAGGATGTTGTTGCGGACCATGCAGGCGCCCCATTCAGGCCTTGCAATCCATTTCAAAATGAAGGGAAACCTCCCCTCATGCTCTTAATCCTGCGCCTTGGCAAAGACGTAGCCTGCCCCGCGCACGGTGATGATGCGCCGGGGCTTCTTCGGATCGTCTTCGATCGCCTGGCGGATGCGCGACACGTGCACGTCGATGGAGCGGTCGAACGCTTCCAGCAGCTCCCCTTTGACGAGATCCATGATCGCCTCGCGCGAAAGCACGCGCCCGGCGTGCCCGGCGAGCGCTTCCAGCAGCGCGAACTGGTAGGCGGTGAGCGGCCTCGCCTCGCCATCCAGGCGCGCTTCACGCGAACCGCGGTCGATTTCCAGCCGTCCGAAGCGCAGCACGTCGGCGGCTGAATCGGCGCCGCCGTGGCGGCGCCGGCGCAATAGCGCTCGCAGCCGCGCCAGCAACTCGCGCGGCTCGAACGGCTTGGGCAGGTAATCGTCGGCGCCCAGCTCCAGCCCGACGACGCGGTCCATGGCGTCGCCGCGCGCGGTGAGCATGAGGATGGGAATTTCGGCTGTGCTCGCAGCGGAAGCGCGCACCTGCCGGCACAGTTCCAGCCCGTCCATGTCGGGGAGCATCAGGTCGAGCACCAGCGCTTCGAAAGGCGCACGCGAGAGACGCTCCAGACCGGCGCGGCCATCGGCGGCGATGGTGACGCGAAAACCCGCCTCGCCGAGGTACTCCGACACCATCTCGGCCAGACGGGGGTCATCATCGACGAGGAGGATGCGCTCGCTCACGCCGCCAGTTTATCCGCATCGGCTGCCAAGGCCGTTTCTTTTGATGATCGGCATACACCGCTCGATTCGGATGAATTGACAACAAACTCCAGGAATTACCCAAGCCGCCAACCAGGCCGCCTAGCCGTGGTGCCGGCCGCCCCAGTGATGGCCGCGCTGCATGCGTTCGGCCAGCTTCGTGCGCTGCTCTGGCGTGAGCACCTCGGCGCTATCGGCGAGCGCCTGCGTGAGCCGCTTGCTGCCGGCGTCGGCGAGCTGGATCTGCTCGGCGCGCAGCCGCTCGAGTGCGGCGCGATCCACGCTCGCCCCGGCGAGTATCTCGATCGCCTGCTTGCGCGCGGCCTGGGCCTTTTCGCGCAGCGGCGCCAGGTCCTTTACCGCGCTCTTGGCGATGGCGGCGAGCTTGTCCTTCTGCTCGCTGCTGGCATCCACCCTGGACGCGAAGCGCGTGATCATGTGCTCGACGCGCTGGTCCATCTTCGCCGGGTCCGTCGGCATGCCGTCGCGCCAGTGCCCGGGGCCGCCATGGGCAAAGCTTTTTCCGACGTAGCCGCCGGCCAGGCCTGCGATCAGCGCGACC
>JADGRR010000159.1 GCA_017880745.1 Burkholderiales bacterium | reverse complement strand
GGCGGCCCGCTCCAGGGGAGCATGAGGGGATATCTCCTCGCGTACCGAAGGTACTAGGTTTTGCGGAAAGTTCGGAAGCGGAACTTTTCGTGCAGCACCGTTCCAGTTTCGCCGGGAACGCAAAACAAGTGGTGTCAAGGTCAACAAGTTCTCCCATCGGGAGACACCTGCCGCCATGTCAGAACTAGGAGTAGTCATGCCCAAGATGAAGACCAAGCGGAGCGCTGCCAAGCGTTTCCGCATTCAAGGCGGCGGCGGAATAAAACGCACCAAAGCGTTTCTGCGCCACATCCTGACCAAGAAGACCACCAAGCGCAAGCGCAACATGCGCGGCACGTCCCAGGTGCACGCGAGCAACGTGCGTTCCGTGCGCGCGATGCTTCCCAACGGTTAAGGAGACGAGCCATGCCAAGAGTTAAACGTGGGGTAGAAGCACGCGCCCGTCACAAGAAAGTAATGGATCTGGCCAAGGGTTACCGCGGCCGCCGCGGCAGCGTCTTCCGCATCGCCAAAGAGGCGGTGATGAAGGCCGGCCAGTATGCCTATCGCGACCGCAGAACGAAGAAGCGCGTGTTCCGGGCGCTGTGGATCGCGCGCATCAACGCCGCCGCGCGCGAGTGCGGCTTGACCTACAGCGTATTCATGAACGGCCTGAAGCGGGCCGCGATCGAGGTGGACCGCAAGGTGCTGGCCGACTTGGCCGTGACGGACATGGCGGCCTTCGCCAAATTCGCCGAACAGGCCAAGGCAAGTCTGCCTGCCGGCGAGGCGGGCGCTGCTTCCAGTTAAGGCCGGCCTCGGCAA
The DNA here is from genome assembly GCA_017880745.1 of Burkholderiales bacterium. GTDB lineage: Bacteria > Pseudomonadota > Gammaproteobacteria > Burkholderiales > SG8-39 > 2-12-FULL-64-23. The sequence continues at coordinate 5,921 of JADGRR010000159.1, read as the reverse complement.
CCCGGAGCAACGCCTAGCGAAAAGAGGCTAACCCGCTTTGAGGCCGTTTCGGAATTTCCGAAACGGCCTCTTGGAATCCTGTTGCCGGCGAACCCGGCTTCGCCGCGCGGAGCCGGAAGATAGATATCGGATGGAGCGCATTTTATGCCTTTTTGCTGCGGCGCAAAACCGAGGCCTATTCTTCCTTCTTGCCGGCCGTGATCCCCAACGCTTTGAGCTTGCGGTACAGGTGGGTGCGCTCCAGGCCGCTTTTCTCGGCCACGCGCGCGATCGAGCCGCCTTCGCGCGCCAGCAGTTGTTCGAAATAGGCGCGTTCGAACGCTTCGCGCGCCTCGCGCAACGGCAACTCAAGCGGCAGCGGTACCTGCGCGCCGGAAGAGGGATGGAACTGCGCCGCCACCCGTTCCACTTCGGCCGCGCCGATTTCCTCCTCCAGCGCGGTCAGCGCCAGATTCCTCACCGCTCCCTGCAGATCCTCCAGATTGCGCGGCCAATGGAACTGGCGCAGGACATTGAGCGCCGCGGTGGAAAAATGCCGCGGTGGGCATTGCCGCGCCTCCACCAACTGCGCCAACAGGATGCCGGCAATGTCGGGAATATCTTCGGCGTGTTCGCGCAGCGCCGGGAGTACCAGCGACAGCTCGGACAGGCGCGCGAGCAGGGCCGCGTCGAAACCGAACTCGGCGGTCAGGCGCGCCGGCTCCTCAGTCGTGAACGAGACGACGCGCGTCCTGTTTTTTTCCTGTTTGCCGAGAATGAACGCGAGATTCTTTTGCTGCGCCCGGGTGAGTGCCGCGAGTTCCATGACGAAAATGAGACCGCTCGCGGCCTGCGCGAGCAAGTCCTGCGGCGTGTCGAGCAGCGGCGCGCTGACCACCACCCAGGGCGTATTGGGCTGGTGCAGGTAACGCGCGAACAGCTCCGGCATCACACCCGGTTCGCCGCGCAGCAGCACCGGCATCGACAGGGTGGCGATCTGCGCCAGGCGCTTGCGCAGGTCGGCAAGCACGGCCGAGCGGCCGAGGCTGAGCAGCGTAAGCCCGGCCTGAGGTTGGCCGCCACCGCTTCTCAACGCGCGTTTCACCGTGGCCAGTAGTTTCTGCAATGCAATCGGTTTTTCCAGAAAATCGACCGCCCCGATGCGGGTGGCCTCTACCGCCGTTTCGATGGTGCCGTGTCCGGACATCATCACCACCGGCATGGTGAGCTGGCCGTTCGCCGCCCATTCTTTGAGCAGTGTGATGCCGTCGGTATCGGGCATCCAGATGTCAAGCAGCACCAGGTCGGGGCGCTCCACACCGCGTAGCGCGCGTGCGCGCGCTGCGTTTTCCGCGAGCTGCACCGTGTGACCCTCGTCGGCGAGAATCTCCGACAGCAGCTCGCGGATGCCGATCTCGTCGTCGACGACCAGTATCTGAGACATCAGGCCGCCTTCGCCGATTCGCGTTGCAGCGGCAGCGTGATGCTGACGCTGGCGCCGCGCCCGGGCAGGTTTTCCACGCTGACCGCGCCGTTGTGCTCATCGATGATCTTCTTCACAATCGCGAGGCCCAGCCCGGTACCCCGGGGTTTGGTGGTCACATAGGGCTCGAACACGCGCATCATGATCGCCTCGGGAAAGCCGCAGCCGTTATCGCTGATTCTGAGGCACGCCTGATTTCCCGCGCGCTCGGTCTCAACCTCGATGCGCGGGCCGGCGCTGCCGGCGAGGGCATCCTGGGCGTTCTGCAGCAGATTGTGTATCACCTGGCGCAACTGTGTCGGATCGCCCATCACCTGCGGCAGCCCTGCCTGCAATGCGGGCCGCACCAGGGCGCCGGTATGCTCGTACAGGCCGAGCACTTCGCGTACCAGGGCGTTCAGGTCCAGCGGCTGCAGGGTTGGTGCGGGCGTGCGCGCATATTCACCGAAATCGTCCACCATCCCCTTCATCGCCGTCACCTGATTGATGATGGTTTCGGTGGCGCGGTTGAGCGTGGCCGCGTCCTCGGGCACGAGTTTGTTTGCCAGCTTCGCCTGCAGGCGTTCGGCCGAGAGCTGGATCGGCGTCAGTGGGTTCTTGATTTCGTGCGCGAGGCGCCGCGCCACCTCACCCCAGGCGGTAGCCCGCTGCGCCTGGACCAGTTTGGTAACGTCGTCGAACACGACCACGTAGCCGCCGCCGCTCGCGCGCGGCAGAACCGAGCCGCGCACCAGCAACATGCGCTCGGCGAGTTCCAGCTGCTGTTGCCAGGTGTCGGTGCCGTGCTGCTTGAAGCCTTCGACGATGGCGCGCGCCAGCGGCTGCAGCCGCTGCCAATGGCTTAGGGCCTGGCCCTTCAAGCCTTCGAATGTTTCCTGCAGGATGGCGCCGGCTCCATGATTCACGGTGCCCAGGCGCAGCTGTTGGTCAAAGACCAGCACGCCGGCAGAAAGATTGGCGAGAATGTTTTCGAGATAGGCTTTGGCCGTTTCGAGCTCGGCGCGGTGCGATTCGGCCACGCTGCGCGCATCGTCCAACTGCTCGGTCATGCTGTTGAACGATTGGGTGAGAATGCCCAGCTCATCGCTGCTGGTGACTTGCGCTCGCCGGCTGTAGTCCCCGCGCGCCACCGCCTGGGTGCCCGCAGCGAGCAGCGCCAGGGGCTCGGACAGGCGCGCCGAGAGCAGGAACGCGAGCGCGGTGGCGGAGAACAGCGTCAGCAGCAGCGTCAGCGTCAGCGTCAGGATGTAGATCTCCTTCAGACCCTGGCGCGACAGCGACAACTCCTTGTAGTCGCGATACACTTCCTGCACCGCCTCCGCGTCGCGCGCCAGCGTCGGCGGCACCGGCTGCAGCAGCTGCAGCAGACGCTCGTCCTCGGCGATGCTGAGCGCGGCGACCGGAACCAGCACGCGCAGGCTCAATCCCTTGTCGGGAGCGCCTTCGAGCGCGGCGTAACCGCGGCTCTGTCGCGCCTGGCGCTGGATGACGGTGTTGGGCAGGTCGGGCAGGAGTTTGCCCACGCTCTTGCTCGCGCTGGCGATGACGTTGCCGCCGGAGGACAAGAGCAGCGCATCGTCGACGCCCGCCTGTTCGCGCAGCCGGTTGAGCAGCACGACCTGCTGCGCCGGCGTCTTGTCGGAAAGTTCGAGCGCCATGCGGCGCGCCTTGTCGTGGAGTTCCGTGAGCAGCAGATCGAGCGCGGTGCGGCCGAGGTTGAGGCCGCCCTCGAGCGCGTTATCGACGCGCACGTCGAACCAGGATTCGATGCTTTTTGCCATGAACTGCAGCGACACCACGTACACGAGGCCTCCGGGCACGATGACCATCGGCAAAAACATGAGCAGAAAGCGCAGCGTCAGGCGCGAGCCGAACACGCGCGCGCGCAGCTTGGCCGTGAGCACCCACAACTGATAACCGATCAACGCCAGCAGCGCCGCGGCCAGCGCCGCGTTCAGGCCGAGCAACAGCGCGTAGTGGCGGGAGAACAGGGCGGTGTTGCCGCTCGCCGCCGCCAGCAGGAACAGCAGGATCGCGCCCAGCGCCACGCTGAATATGAGCACGTATTTCATTGCGGCGCCTTCTCCGTCACCGGCGCCTTGAATCTGAACGGCCAGCGCCGCCATTCGGAGGCGAGATTCCATTCCCGGCTGGTGAGCGCATTGACCTGGAACGGCTTGGGCAGCTGGGTCACGTCGAGCCGCATGCGCAGCCCCGCCTGGTAATCGGCGCCGGCGCTTACGTCTGCGCGCTCCAGCACCTGCCACGAGCGCACCCGCGACAGCACCCGCAACGCGTCAGGCAGGGTGGAAAAGCTTTGATACAGGGCGCCGCTCGAAATTCGGTATTGGCGCGTGAGCGCGTGGTAGGACAGGCGCAGCATCAGTTGGCGGCCGACGCTGTCGTCGAACCAGTACCAGCGTTTGCGCGTCAGCTCGAACTCGACCTCGAAGTACAGCGGCACGCCCTTGTTGATGGCGTCCTCAAGCCGCGGGTTAAGCTCGATCTCGAAATCGGCATCCAGGGCGTAGCCCTCGTCGTTGCCCTCGAGCGAGATGTGGCTGATCTCAATGTTGTTGGCGCGCGCCGACGCAGTCCAGCCGAGCACGAGCGCGAGCAGCAGCGAAGCGAGCAGCCGCAGGTTCATGTGCTAATGTTTTTCCAGCAGCGCATAGAAAAAACCGTCATGCCGTGCATCGGGCAACAGCTGTCCTTGCTCCAGTCCCGCCAGCGGCAGGCGGCGGGCTGCATTGCTGCGTGCCAGGAAGATGTCGATCGTCTGCGCGTTTTCCTGCGGGAACACCGAGCACGTCGCATACAGCAATTTACCACCCGGCGCCAACAGTTGCCACAGCGCATCCAGCATCCGGCTCTGGGTTGCCGCCAGTTGGGCGATGTCGCTTTCGCGGCGCAGCCATTTGATATCCGGGTGGCGCTTGACCACGCCGGAGGCGGTGCAGGGTGCATCGAGCAGGATGCGCTCGAACAGCCCGCCGTCCCACCACCCCGCAGGGGCGGAGCAGTCGCCACAGGCGACACGTGCGGAAAAGCCGAGGCGCGCCAGATTGTCGCTGATGCGAAGCACGCGTGCCGGGTCGCTGTCCAATGCGGTGAGCGCGCAATCGGCAAGTTCCAGGATATGCCCGCTCTTGCTACCGGGAGCGGCGCAGGCATCGAGCACCCGCATGTCCGGTCGAACGTCAAGCAGCGGAGCGGCGAGCTGGGCGCCGGCGTCCTGTATCGAGACCTCGCCCGCGCCGAAACCGGGAACAGACTCTATCGGCACCGGGCGCTCGAGCAGTATCGCCTGCCCTCCGACGAGTTCGCCTTTGATGCCGCGCTCGCCCAGCCTGGCCAGATACTGCTCTGCCGTGAGTCGGCGCCGGTTGACGCGCAAGGTCATGGGCGGGTGGAGGTTGCCTGCATTCAGAATCGACTCCCAGTGTTGCGGCCAGGCCGCGCGTACCCGGTCTATCCACCACTGCGGGTAGGAGTAATGCGCAGTGTCGGAGTCACAGCGTGCAACGAGCGCGTCCGCCGCGCGCAGATAATTGCGCAGCACGGCGTTGGCAAGGCCCTTGGCCGCAGGCTCGAGGCGCGACACTGCGCGCACCGCCTGATCCACCGTGGTATGGCTGGTACGCGGGCGCGCGCGCAACTGATATAGCGCGGCCAGCAGTAGTGCATGCACGGCCGGCTTGACCGGCTTGCGCAGCAACTCGGCGAGGAGGGCATCGAGCAGCCCCAGGTTGCGCAGCGTGCCGTAGGCCAGATCCTGCACGGCCGCGCCCAGGCTCGAGTCCGTTTCCAGGCGCTCGAGCGCGTCCGACAGGCTGCGACCTGCGCGCACCTGCGCGACGGCGTCGCCGGCGGCGTACAACGCTAGCTCTAGATTAGCGGATCTGGACAAGGGAACAAGCAGCACTGCAGCCGCCAAGGCTGCAGTGCCGCTGTGGTGATGGACGAAGCCCGCATCCTACACTGGGAAGGAGGCGCAGAGAACCGGCTTCGCGATTCAGACCATTGCGCGCAAGCGAGCAACCCCCATTACGCCATCGCTCGCAAGCGAGCGATGCGCTCCTCGGTCGCTGGGTGGGTGCTGAACAGATTCTGGATGCCCCCACCCGAGAGTGGATTGACGATCATCATCTGCGCCGTTGCCGGATGTTCTTCGGCTGCCGCAAGCGGCAGGCCCTTGCCGTAACGCTCCATCTTCTCCAAAGCATCGGCGAGCGCGTTGGGGTCGCCGCAGATCTCGGCGCCGCCGCGGTCGGCCTCGAATTCGCGCGCGCGCGAGATCGCCATCTGGATCAGCATGGCCGCGATCGGCGCCAGGATCATCATGATCAGCCCGACCACCGGATTGGGGCGTTCGCCATCGCCGCGCCCGCCGAACAGGAAGCCGAACTGGGCGATGGAGGAGATCGCTCCGGCCATGGTGGCGGCGATGGTGGAGATC
>JADGRR010000158.1 GCA_017880745.1 Burkholderiales bacterium | reverse complement strand
CCGACCTGAGTTGGGCCATCGCGCTCTTGTTCCTCAGGAGTGCGTTGTCGCAGATGGACGTGCCGACCCGGAGTTCCTACGTGATGGCGATCGTGACGCCGGCGGAACGGCCGGCCGCAGCGAGCATCACCTCGGTGCCGCGCAGCCTCGCCTCCGCCATGAGCCCGTTCCTCGCGGGCTGGATGCTGGGCCTGTCGACGTTCGGTTGGCCGCTGCTGGTGGCGGGCGGGGTGAAGATCGCGTACGACCTGCTGCTGCTTGCGCTGTTCAGAAAAATACGGCCGCCGGAAGAAGAAAACTAACGTCGCTAAAGGCCGGATCCCCGCGTCCCTGCTGGCTCAGCGGGCAGTGGCGTCCCTCGGATCTCAACCCTTCACGCACGCCTTCGGTCGCAGCAAGGCGACGCGGCGTGCGAGCCCGGACTTCTCCGTCGCTTCGGCGACGAGATCCACATCCTTGTACGCGCCGGGCGCTTCTTCGGCGGCGCCGCGCATGGAGCGCGTGCGGATCAGGATGCCGTTCACCGCCAGTTCGTGGATCAGTTCGCGCCCGTGCCATAGTCGCAGCGCCTGGTGCCGGCTCATCGCGCGACCCGCGCCGTGGCTGGCCGAGGCGAAGGCGCCGTTCTGCGCCTCCGGGTTGCCGGCGAGTATCCAGGAGCCCGTACCCATGCTGCCGCCGATGATCACCGGCTGTCCCACCGCGCGATAGCGTGCGGGCAGCGCCGGATGCCCGGGTCCGAACGCGCGCGTCGCGCCCTTGCGGTGCACGTAGAGCAGGCGCGGCTTGCCGTCGACCACGTGGGTTTCGACCTTGCAGGTGTTGTGCGACACGTCGTACAGCGTCTCAAGCGTGGCCTTGGGCAGCACTTCGGCAAACGCTGCGCGCGCGAGGTGGGTGAGGATCTGGCGATTGGCGAGCGCGATGTTGATCGCGGCATTCATCGCGCCCAGGTACTGCTGGCCTTCGGGCGACTTGATCGGCGCGCAGGCGAGCTCGCGTTCGGGCAGGCGGATGCCGAGCCGGCCGGCCGCCTTGGCGAGCGTGACCAGATAGTCGGTGCCGACTTGATGGCCGAGGCCGCGCGAGCCGCAGTGGATCGACACCAGGACCTGGCCTGCGGCGATGCCGTAAGCCTCGGCGGCTTGCGCGTCGTAAATGCGTTCCACCACCTGGATCTCGAAATAATGGTTCCCCGAGCCTAGCGTTCCCATCTCGCCGCGCTGGCGGCGTTTGGCCAGATCGGACACCTCGGCCGGCACGGCGCCGGCGACGCAGCCGCGCTCTTCTATGTATTCCAGGTCCGCTGCCACGCCGTAGCCGTGGCGCAGTGCCCATTGCGCGCCGCCGCGCATCACCGCGTCGAGCTCGCCCGGGGACAGTTTGAGCTGTCCTTCCTCGCCGACGCCGGCGGGAATGGCGCGAAACAGCACGTCGGCGAGCCGTTCCAGGCGCGGCGCGAGCGTAGTCAGATCGAGGTTGGTGCGCAGGCAGCGGATGCCGCAGGAAATGTCGAAGCCGACCCCGCCCGCAGAAATGATGCCGCCTGCGTCGGCATCGAAGGCGGCGACCCCGCCGATGGGAAAGCCGTAGCCCCAGTGCGCGTCCGGCATGGTCATCGCGGCCCCGACCAGGCCGGGCAGGCGCGCCACGTTGGCGATCTGCTCCAACACCTTGGCGTCCATGCCGCGCAACAGTTCCGCATTGGCGTACAGGCGCACCGGCGCGCGCTCTTCACCCGGAAGAGGCGTAAGCGCGTAGCACCAGGGATTGATTTCCTTTAACCGGCCGAGGTCCATAGGTCCTCCATTCTCCGCTTACACGTCCACGACGCAGCGCGCTTCCCAGATTCCGTGCTGCTGCGTCACCGACAGACCGGTGAGCGTGGCGCCTTTCACTTCCACGCCGCGCTCGAGTCCCGAGCGCCAAGGCTCGCCTTCTGCCGTGCCGCTCCAACGAGCACCGTCGCGGCGCAGGTGAAACCGGCCGAAGCTCAGCGCCCGGCTGCGCGCCTGGCCGAGCAGCAGGTTGAGCCAGGTGACCAGCGCGAATTCGGTATCGGCTTCCTCGAATTCGATGTCGACGCATTCGTGTTGCTCCACCTGACCGAGATCGGCCATGATCGCAAACATCGCCCTTGCCGCGTTCTCGAACGCCTCCTCGATAAACGTACCGCGCCCGACGATGCCCATGTCGGCGCCGTGTTCGAAATAGGCGATGGGTTCAGCCATGATGGGGCCCAGTGGAGTCAAGCTTACTGCCGGACCCGTCGGACCGTTTGACCGTTATCAATACGGCGCCTGCGCACAAGCTGGAGAATTTGTCAGTAAACTCCCTAATTCCGATCCGTCCCGCGGCGGTGCGCCACATGGGTTCCAGCTCCTTCATCCGTCTGCAAACCGGCGATGCGCTGATCGCAGTCGACGTGCAGAACGATTTTCTTCCCGGCGGCAGCCTCGCCGTGCCGCAGGGGGATGCAGTCGTCCCGGCGCTCAACCGCTATGTTGCGGCATTTGCAGCGCGTGCGCTGCCCGTATTTGCGACGCGCGACTGGCACCCGCCGAACCACTGTTCGTTCAAGGCCCAAGGCGGAATCTGGCCGCCGCATTGCATCGCCGCGACGCGCGGTGCAGAATTTGCAAGTAGTCTCGCGCTGCCGCCGACGGCAGTCATCATCTCGAAGGCGGCGACGCCGGAAGCCGATGCCTATTCCGGCTTCGGCGGCACCGACCTCGCCGCGCGCCTGCGCACCGGCCGGGTGACGCGCCTGTTCATCGGCGGTCTCGCCACCGACTATTGCGTGCTCAACACCGTCAAGGATGCGCTGGCGGCGGGCTTCCAGGTGCTGCTGCTCGCCGATGCAATCCGCGCGGTCGACGTGAACGCGGGGGACGGGGCACGCGCGCAAGGCGAAATGCAACAGCTGGGTGCGCGCGCCATACGCTGCGAGGACCTTGCGCCGTGAGCCAGAACCAGAGCGCGCTGCTCACCGACCTGTATCAGCTCACCATGCTGCAGGCCTATTTCGACGAGGGCATGCAGGAAACCGCAGTGTTCGAGTTCTTCGTGCGCGCGCTGCCGCCCGGGCGCAATTTCCTCCTGGCCGCGGGGCTCGAACAGGTTCTGTGTTACCTCGAACAATTCCGCGTGACCGGGGCCGAGCTCGACTGGCTGCGCGCGCACGGCGGCTTTCGCGAGCCGTTTCTCGCCGCGCTCGGCGCGTTGCGCTTCACTGGCGACGTGCATGCGCTGCCGGAGGGCACGGCATGTTTCATCAACGAGCCGCTGCTGCGCATCACCGCGCCGATTGCCGAGGCGCAGGTGGTCGAGAGCCGGCTGCTGAGCCTGATGCACCTGTCGACGCTGATCGCGTCCAAAGCCGCGCGCAGCGTGCTCGCCGCTCCGGGCAAGCTGCTGGTCGATTTCGGCATGCGCCGCGCGCACGGCGCCGAGGCCGGCCTGCTCGCCGCGCGCGCGGCCTACCTGGCAGGATTCTCCGGAACCGCGACGGTGCTTGCCGGGATCGAATTCGGGGTCCCCGTATTCGGCACCATGGCGCATTCCTACATCGAGGCGCATGCGGACGAAATCTCGGCGTTCAGGGCGTTCGCGCGCTCCTTTCCCGCGAATGTGGTGCTCCTGATCGACACCTACGACACCGAGCGCGCCGCGGAAAAAGTGGTGCGCCTCGCGCCAGAGCTCGCGCGTGAAGGCATCCGGGTGCGCGGCGTGCGCTTGGACAGCGGCGATCTCGCGACGCACGCGCGCGCGGTGCGCGCCATCCTCGACCAAGGGGGTTTGAGCGACGCCACTATTTTTTCCAGCGGCAACCTCGACGAGTGGAAAGTGCAGCAACTGCTTGCATCGGGCGCGCCGATCGATGGCTTCGGCATCGGCACCAGCCTCGACACCTCGAGCGACGCGCCGTTCCTCGATTGCGCTTACAAGCTGCAGGAGTACGTCGGGACGCCGCGGCGCAAGCATTCGGAAGGCAAGGCTACCTGGCCCGGGCGCAAGCAGGTGTACCGGCGGTTTGCGCCCGACGGCACGCTCGATCACGACGTGGTGGCGCTGGAGGATGATCCGCAACAGGGGACGCCGCTGCTGCTGCCGGTCATGCGCGCAGGCAGGCGCCTCGCTGTGGCCGAGACGCTCGCCAGTGCGCGCGCGCGCGCAGCGGCCGAAATGGCGCGCCTGCCGCCGAATCTCCGGCGACTCGATCCATCGCCTGCGCCGTACCGCGTCGACATCGCGCCGGCTCTGCGCGCGCTGGCGCAAGAACTCGACCGCATGCGGCATTGACTCGCCCCGATCGGCGAGTGCAATCAGTCCCTAGAGCTTTTTCAGCAGGACCTTGGAGCGGCGCTGCCAGTTGTAGAGCGATTTTTTCGGCTCGGGCAGCGCCCCGATGGCGGCCTCGGCGAAGCCGCGCTCGATAAACCAGTGCGCGGCGCGCGTGGTGAGCACGAACAGCTTCTTGAAGCCGAGTTGGCGCGCTTCGACTTCGCCGTGCTCGAGCAGCTTCTCGCCGTAGCCCCGCCCCTGGTATTCGGGCCGCACCGCGAGCGCCGCGAGTTCAGCCGACTTGCCCGCCAGGGGGTAGAGCGCGGCGCAGCCCACGATCACGCCGTCGTGTTCGGTCACGAAGAAGCTCTGCACCTCGCGCTCGAGCAGTTCGCGTCCGCGGTAGACCAGCGTGCCCTCGGCCTCCAGCGGCTCGATCAGCTGCAGGATGCCGCCGATGTCGTCGATGCTGGCCGGACGCAGGCGCTCCAGCTTGTCGGCGGTGATCATGCTGCCCGATCCGCCGTGGGTGAACAGTTCCAGCAGCAGCGCGCCGTCCACTTTGTGCGATACCACGTGCGCCCGGGCCACGCCGGCGCGCACCGCTTCCACCGCGTGCGTCAGGTAAAGGCGCGTGTCCGGCGTGAGGTTCTTGCCCTGCGCGAGCAGCAACTCCGCCTCCTGCGCCGACAGCTCCGGCATCAGCCGGCCGCGCGCATCCTCCACCGGGGCGTCGCTCAAGAACACCAGCTTCGCCGCGCGCAGTGCCTTTGCTGTGGCGACGGCCACGTCCTCCATCGACAGGTTGAACACCTCGCCGGTGGGCGAATAGCCGACGCTGGAAATGATGACCAGGTTGTCCGCCGCGAGGCAGGACTCGATCGCCGCCGCATCCACCTTGCGTACCGCGCCGGTGTACTGCAGATCGACGCCGTCCAGCACTCCCATGGGCTGGGCGGTGATGAAATTGCCCGACACGGTGTTGATCGCCGCGCCGGCCATGGGCGAATTGGGCAGTCCCTGCGACAGGAGCGCATCGAGCTCGACGCGCAGCAGGCCGGCAGCCTCCTTCACGCATTCGAGCGCCACGGCGTCGGTAATGCGCACCCCGGCATGGTAGCGCGAACGCGCGCGGCGCTGCTTCAACTGCGCTTCGATTTGCGGACGCGAGCCGTGCACCAGCACCAGGCGGATGCCGGTGCTGCGCAGCAGGTTGATGTCCTGCGTGAGCACGCCGAACTTGCCGTCGGCCACGACTTCGCCGCCGAAGGCGATGACGAAGGTCTTGCCGCGGAAGGCGTTGAAATAGGGCGCCGCGGAGCGGAACCAGGCGACGAACTGGTTATGGACGATGGTGGGCATGCGCGCTCACGATGGTGAAAGCGTCATTCTAAGGCACTTGTTGCCGCCTACCAAAGCCCGTTGCGAGCTCTTCGGCGAACCTGCACCGTCCTTTGCGAAGCTGAAGGCCCTAGCGGCCGAAGCGCTTCACCACGGTCATGAGTTCGTCGATCGCCGCTTCGCCGTTGCCGGACCGGAGCGCCGAGCGCACGCAGCCTTTGGTGTGGTTCGCAAGCAGTTGCAGCGCGAGCGCGTCGAGCGCCGACTGAATCGCCGATATCTGCGTCAGCACGTCGACGCAGTAGCGGTCCTCTTCGACCATCTTCGCCACGCCGCGCGTTTGCCCTTCGATCCGGTTCAAACGCTTGAGCAGCGCCGCCTTGTTGGGCTGCACCACCGCGTGGCTCGGGTGATGCTCGCACTGTTCGGCGTCAGGGCGTGACTTCAAATCCCGCCTCCTCGACGCTGCGCTTGAGTTGCTCGATTCCCACCTTGCCGGGGTCATAGTCCACCACAGCGCTGCGTTTCTCCAGAGACACCTCGGCTTTCGCCACTCCGTCCAGCGCCGTCAAAACATTGCCGACGCTGCGCACGCAGCCGCCGCAGGTCATACCCGAAATTCCCAAAGTTACCGTTTGCATCGATCTCTCCTTTCGCAATGAAGCTTGAACAGACAAGAAGGTGTTCAGCCGCGCCGCCAGCGCCGCAACAGCAGCGAATTGCTGACCACCGATACCGAAGACAACGCCATCGCCGCACCCGCAATCACCGGATTGAGCATCCCGGCCGCGGCGAGCGGGATGCCGAGCACGTTGTAGATGAAAGCGAAAAACAGGTTCTGCCGGATCTTGCCGAGAGTGGCGCGCGACAGGCTGATGGCGTCGACGACCGAGAGCAGGTCGTTGCGCATCAGCGCGATGTCCGCCGCCTCGAGCGCGACATCCGAGCCCGCCCCGATGGCGAAGCTGACGTCGGCCGCGGCGAGCGCCGGCGCGTCGTTGACTCCGTCGCCGACCATTCCGACGACATGCCCTTCGGCCTTGAATTCGGCCACGGCGGCCGCCTTCGCGCCCGGCAGCACCTGCGCCCGGTAGGTGCTCACG
>JADGRR010000157.1 GCA_017880745.1 Burkholderiales bacterium | reverse complement strand
ATCAAGGCGGTGTTCGCTTTCGGCGACGGCGCCTGCACCGACAAGATGAAAGAGCTTGCAGGCGGCGCCGCCGAAGGGTTGCTGTGCTCGCAGGCCGGTCTCCCGGTCCAGGCTGCCAACAAAAAGTTCCTTGACGCCTACCGGGCGAAATTCAAGATCGAACCCGTCCTGTACGCACCATTCACTTACGACGCCGCCAACCTCATGATCGAGGCGATGAAGAAGGCGAATTCGCCCGATCCGGCGAAATACCTGCCCGAGCTCGCCAAGATCAGCTACCAGGGCGCGAGCGGCAAAATCGAGTTCGACGAAAAAGGCGATCGCAAAGATGCCGAGATGACGATTTTCACCATGAAGGGCGGCAAGATCGAGCCGATCGCGATCATCAAGGGCGGCAAGACCACCAAGTTCGAGGACTTTCTCAAGGCGGTTGAACCGCCAGCACCAGCCGCGGCTCCTGCGGACGCAGCCAAGGCGGGCGATGCAGCGAAAGCCGCGACTGAACCTGCGACGCCGGCGGACGCAGCGAAGAAGTAAGCGCACGCGGATCGTCCTCACGCCTGCCGCAGAATAACGGCGCCTTCGGGCGCCGTTTTTTTGGGACCGCCGGCGCTCAAAGGAGGGTTGAGGCGCCCCGGTTCCACCCGACTCTGGCGCGGGCTGTTCAAGGCTCGTGCCTCGCTGCGCTGTGTGCCTGGAAATTGGCGGCTAAACGTCTCACGCTAAACTGCGCGCCGCAACGGAACCGCTTTGCGTTCTTCGCGCCTTTGGGTTTAAATCGGCCCAGGCATGGACATTTTCCTGCAGCAGATCATCAACGGGCTCACGCTGGGCAGCGTCTATGCCGTCGTCGCGCTGGGCTACACCATGGTGTACGGCATCATCCAGCTGATCAACTTCGCCCATGGCGAGGTGGTGATGATAGGCGCAATGGTCGCGTTCTCGGTGATCACGGCGCTCGCCGGCACGGCTCTGCCGCCGGTGTTGATCGTGCTTGCCGGGGTACTTGCCGCAGTCCCGGTGTGCATGCTGGTGGGCTATGCCATGGAGCGCATTGCCTACCGGCCGTTGCGCGGCGCGCCGCGACTCGCACCGCTGATTACCGCCATCGGCATCTCCATCATCCTGCAGCATGTGGCATTACTGGTCTGGAGCCGCAACCCGCTTGCGTTTCCGCAGATCATACCGCTCGTCAGCTTCGATGTTGGCGGCGCCATCATCACCGGGGTCCAGATCGCCATCATCCTGACCTCGGTGCTGATGATGGTCGGGTTGACGCTGATGGTGTACCGCACCAAGCTCGGCATTGCCATGCGCGCAACTTCGCAGAATCCGCAGATAGCGGGCCTGATGGGCATAGACATCGACCGCATCATCGCGTTCACGTTTATCGTCGGCGCGGCCTTGGGCGCGGTCGCCGGCGTCATGGTCGGGACCTATTACGGCGTTGCCCACTACACCATGGGTTCGCTCCTCGGCCTGAAAGCGTTCTCGGCCGCCGTGCTGGGCGGTATCGGCAACCTTGCCGGAGCGATGTTGGGCGGCATCCTCCTCGGCATCGTCGAAGCCCTCGGCGCCGGCTATATCGGTGATCTGACCAATAACGTTTTCGGCAGCAATTACCAGGACGTGTTCGCCTTCCTGGTGTTGATCGCAGTGCTGGTGTTCCGGCCCTCCGGGCTCCTCGGCGAGCGCGTTGGAGACAGGGCTTGAAGGACAAGGCGCGAGGCGCTGGGTGAATATCTTCTCCAAACCGCAAGCGAAGTGGCTGGGTGTCGCGCTCGTCGCCATCGCCCTCGTCGGCTTGCCATTCGCGCTCGCCGCCGCGGGAACGGCTTGGGTGCGCATTACCAACCTCGCCATTCTGTTCGTGTTCCTGTCGCTCGGCCTGAACATCGTCGTCGGCTTCGCCGGGCTGCTCGATCTTGGATACATCGCCTTCTATGCGGTGGGCGCCTATGTGTACGCCCTGCTCGCCTCGCCGCATTTCAATCTGCACCTGCCGTTCTGGGTCATCCTGCCCATAGGCGCGCTCGTCGCCTGCCTGTTCGGTGTGCTGCTCGGCGCGCCCACGCTCAAATTGCGCGGCGACTACCTCGCCATCGTCACGCTCGGCTTTGGCGAGATCGTGCGCATTTTTCTCAACAACCTGTCGCAGCCCGTCAATATCACCAATGGCCCGCAGGGCATCTCGCGCATCGACCCGTTCAGTTTCGGCGCCTTCAGCTTCAGCCAGACAGAGACTCTGTTCGGCCTCGTGTTTTCGGGCCCGATCAAATATTACTACCTGCTGCTCGCGCTGTTATTGCTGGTCATAGTGATCAACCTGCGGCTGCAGCACTCGCGCATCGGCCGCGCCTGGGAGGCGGTACGCGAGGACGAGATCGCGGCACGGGCGATGGGCATCAATACGACCGGCATCAAGCTGCTCGCTTTCGCCATGGGCGCCTCCTTCGGCGGCGTAGCCGGCGGCATGTTCGCCGCCATCCAGGGCTTCATCAGCCCGGAAAGCTTCGTCCTGGTCGAATCCGTCATGGTGCTGTCGATGGTCGTGCTGGGCGGCATGGGCAATGTCTGGGGGGTGGTGCTGGGCGCCGTGCTGCTATCTTTTGTCCCCGAACTGCTGCGCTACACGGTCGAGCCGGTGCAGAAATCGCTGTTCGGGAGAACGATCATCGAGCCCGAGGTGATACGCATGCTGCTGTTTGGCCTGGCGCTGGTACTGATGATGCTCTACCGGCCGGCGGGCCTGCTGCCGTCGGCCGTAAGAAAGCGCGAACTGGCCCAACCTAAGCGGTCAGCGCAATGAGCGAAGTACTGCTCGAATGTGCAGATCTGGACAAGCGCTTTGGCGGCGTACTGGCGCTGGCCGAGGTCGGATTCAGCATCAATCGCGGCGAGATCTATGGGCTGATCGGCCCGAATGGCGCCGGCAAGACCACGCTGTTCAATGCGCTCACTGGCATTTACGCCTCCGATGCGGGTGGCTTTCGCTTCGCCGGCGAGGCGCTCGCTGGATTAAGGCCCGACCAAATCGCAGCGCGCGGCATTGCGCGCACGTTTCAGAATATTCGCCTGTTCGGCAATCTCTCCGCCCTGGACAACGTGATGATAGGGCGCCATGTGCGCACTCGCACCGGCGTTTTCGGCGCGGTCCTGCGCACGCGCGCCGCGCTCGAAGAAGAAGCGGCGATCGAGAAACGCGCGCTGGAGTTGCTCGCATACGTCGGTATCGCGGCGCGCGCCAACGATGTGGCGCGGCAGCTCCCCTACGGCGATCAGCGGCGGCTGGAGATCGCGCGCGCTCTGGCCACCGAGCCGAAGCTGCTGGCGCTGGACGAGCCGGCCGCCGGCATGAACGCAACGGAAACGATCGAGCTGAAGAAACTGCTCGAGCGCGTGCGCGCAGACGGCACGACGATCTTGCTGATCGAGCACGACATGAAGCTCGTCATGGGTTTGTGCGACCGGGTGCTGGTGCTCGATTACGGCCGAAAAATTGCCGAAGGCCCGCCGCGCGAGGTGCAGCGCGATCCGCGCGTTATCGAGGCGTACTTGGGCGGCGCCACTGTAGGCGCCATCACAACAGCATGAATCTGTTGGAGCTGACGCACCTGGAGGTGGCCTATGGCGGCATCAAGGCGGTCAAGGGCATAGACCTTGGCGTGCCCAAGGGGGAGTTGGTGTGCCTGATAGGCGCGAATGGTGCCGGCAAGACCACGACGCTCAAGGCCATCGCGGGCATGTTGCCGGTCGCGCCAGAGGCGATCCGCTACAACGGCGCGCCCATCGGCGGCACGCGGCCATTCGAGTTGGTGCGCCGCGGTCTGGCGCTGGTGCCGGAGGGCCGCGGCGTGTTCGGCCAGCTCACGGTCGAGGAGAATCTCGCCATGGGCGCCTATGTGCGCAGCGATGCCGCGGCGGTCAAGGCCGATCTCGCACGGGCATACAGCCTGTTCCCGCGGCTGGCAGAGCGGCGCAGCCAATCCGCCGGCACACTCTCGGGCGGCGAGCAGCAGATGCTGGCCATCGGCCGCGCGTTGATGAGCAGGCCGAAGCTGTTATTGCTGGACGAGCCCAGCATGGGACTTGCGCCGCTCATGGTGCAGAAGATATTCGAGACCATACTGGCAGTGGCGAAGGAAGGCGTGACCATCCTGCTGGTGGAGCAGAACGCCAGGCTCGCGCTGGAGGTAAGCAGTCGCGGCTATGTGATGGAAACCGGATTGATCACGCTGTCGGGGCCGGCGTGCGACCTGCTCGTCGATCCGAAAGTGCGCGCCGCCTACCTGGGCGAAGCCGATTGAGGATGGCCTGAACAAAGGGGCCGCGACGGTCGGCGAATCCGCATGGAACTCCTGTTGTTACAGCCCGAGCAGACGCCGCGCATTGACTTCCAGAATGGCGTGCTGCTCTTCGTGCGTAAGCAGACTGTTGCCGGCGACCACCTCCACCGGGCGTTCGTAGGCGATGGGGAAGCAATAATCGCTGCCCATGAGCACGCGGTCGGCGCCGACGTTGCGCACCAGGTATTCCACCACGGTGTCCGAGTAGCCGATCGTGTCGTAATAGAAGCGCCGCAGATAATCCTTCGGTCCGTGCTCGATGTGCTGCAGGTCGGCGCGCTTCTCCCAACCCCGGTGCAGGCGGCCGACCAGCCAGGGAAAAGCACCGCCGGCGTGCGGTAAAACGAACGAGAGCTTCGGAAAACGGTCGAGCACGCCGCCAAAAATGAGGTGGGCAGCGGCGATGGCGCTTTCGAACGGATTGCCGAGCAGATTGGTAAGGTAGTGCTGCTTGAGCCGCTCGTGACCGATCACGAACACGGGGTGCAGGAAAATGGGCAGCCCGAGCGCCTCGATACGCTCGTACACCGGATAAAACGCCGGATCCGACAGCTCCTGCTCGAGCATGCGCGTGGCGAGGTAAAAGCCGCGTACACCGGGAAGTGCCGCCGCGCGCCCGACCTCGCGTGCGGCCAGGTCCGGCGCCTGCAGCGGCAGCGTCGCCAATCCCACCAGACGCTGCGGGTGCGCCTGGTGCGCCCGAGCCAGTTCGTCGTTGTACTCGATTGCAAGCCGGTTGCCGGACTCGCGTCCGGCCCAGTACACCATCGGCTGCGATAGCGAGAGCGCATGCACGGCGACACCCTGCTCGTCCATAGCGGCTATGCGCGCGTCCAGATCGACGAAGCGGGGACCGGCCGGCCCGGTGGTCAGGGGCCCGACCTTGAACTGCGGTCCCTTCCCCTCGACCTCGCGCCATTCGAGCCCGTGCGCCGGGCCGAGTTTGGCGAGCAGGTCCAGCCACGCTTTGGGGTACCAGTGGGCGTGGACGTCGATCGGGCGGGCGCGCTGGTGCGATTCGTTCGGGTGATGGGCGCTCATCTCATCCTATCCTGCTTTATTGAGTATTGTTCGGCACGAACTACGGAAGCTCTGATTGCCTTTCCCGGGGCTACTTCACCTTGGCCAAGTCGGCCTCGGTGGTGAACGAATCCGCATAGAACTCCTCCGGCGGCAGCGCGCATTGCGCGCTGAAATCGCGCCGCGCCGCATCGATCACCACCGGCGCGCCGCAGGCGTAGACCTGATGGCCGGAGAGGTCGGAAAAATCCTGCATCACGGCGCGATGGACAAAGCCGGTGCGTCCCGCCCAGGCGTCTTCAGGCAGGGCGTCGGAAACCACCGGCACGTACTTGAAATGGACGTGCTCCGCTGCCCAGCGCCGGGCGAGTTCGTCCATGTACAGATCGTGCGGGCGGCGGCCGCCCCAGTACAGGGTCATGGGCCGCGTGATGCCTTTGTGCAGCGCGTGCTCGATGATCGCCTTGATCGGCGCAAAGCCGGTGCCGCTGGCGAGCAACACCATCGGTTTTTCGCTGTCCTCACGCAGAAAGAACGTGCCGTGCGGCCCTTCGAAGCGCAGGATGTCGCGCGCTTTCATTTTTTCGAACACATGGTCGGTGAACAGTCCTCCCGCAAGGTGGCGCACGTGGATCTGCAACAACGCGTCGTCATGCGGCGCATTGGCCATGGAATAGCTGCGCCGCTTGCCGTCCTTCAGCAGCAAGTCGATATACTGCCCGGCCAGATATTGCAGGCGCTCACTTGCCGGAAGCTTGAGGGAAATCACCGCCACATCGGGCGCGGGTTTGTCGATGGACTGCACGCGGCAAGGCAGGATCTTGATCTGCTGGTCCTTGATCGCGCCGACCTCGCGGCACTCGATGACGATGTCGCCGAGCGGGCGGGCAACGCAGAACAGCGCCAGGCCGTTCGCCTGCTCTTCGGCCGACAGCGCGGTATCCGAATGCTTGCCGTAATCGATCTTGCCCTCGAGTAGCTTGCCCTTGCAGCTGCCGCAGGCGCCGTTGCGGCAGCCATAGGCGAGGCTGAAGCCTTCGCGCAGTGCGGCGACGAGCACGGTCTCGTCGGGCTGGACATGGAAGCTGTGGCCGCTGGGCCGAATGGTGACTTGATGGGACATGCGTAATAACCTATTTCAATGTGAGGGGATACCTCCCCTCATGCTCCCCTAGATTGGCCCGCTGCAAAATTCATTTTGCGGCGGGTTTTAATGCTGTGCGATGAGAGCGGGTACAATTTTACTATGAACAGGCTGCTGATCGTTGGTTGCGGCGATATTGCGCTGCGCGCGCTGCCGCAACTGGCGCGGAATTACCAGGTCTTTGGCCTGGTTCGCGCCGCGGCGCAGGCCGATCGCATCGCCGC
>JADGRR010000156.1 GCA_017880745.1 Burkholderiales bacterium | reverse complement strand
CCGAAATACGGGAACGCCACCGGCACCACCTCGTCGCGCCGGTCGATCAGGGACAAGCACAGCGTCGCCTCCCCTCCCCCCGCCTCCTTTTCCTCCAGATTCCACTTGCCGTCGGTTTGCCCCCAGCGGAAGCCGATCGAGCCATTCGGGACCACCACTTTTCCGGAGCGTTCGTCAAACGCGACCGTTTTCCAGTCCGGGTTGTTCGCCTGCGCGAGCTTGTCCGAAAAATCGGTGGCGCGCACGAACCGGTCCGGCACGTAGCGCCCGTCGCGCTTGACCAGCTTTACCAGCATCGGCAGATCGGTATAGCGGCGCGCATAGTTCTGGAAGTAGGCCGAAGGTTTGTCGACATGAAATTCCTTCAGGATCACATGGCCCATCGCCATCGCCAGCGCGGCGTCCGTCCCCTGCTTCGGGTGGAGCCACAGGTCACCGAGCTTGGACACCTCGGCATAGTCGGGAGTGATCGAGACGATCTTGGCGCCTTTGTAGCGCACCTCGGTGAAGAAATGGGCATCCGGAGTGCGCGTCTGCGGCACGTTCGAGCCCCAGGCCATGATGAAGGTCGAGTTGTACCAGTCGGCCGATTCGGGCACATCGGTCTGCTCGCCCCAGGTCTGCGGGCTCGCCGGCGGCAGGTCGCAGTACCAGTCGTAGAAACTCATGCACACGCCACCGATCAGCGACAGGTAGCGGCTGCCCGCGGCGTAGGACACCATCGACATCGCGGGAATCGGCGAGAAACCGACCACACGGTCCGGGCCGTGTCGCTTGATAGTGTAGACGTTGGCCGAGGCGATGATCTCGTTCGCTTCGTCCCAGCTCGAGCGCACGAAGCCGCCGAGCCCGCGGCGCGATTTGTAGTCCTGCGACGTCTGCGGGGATTCGACGATGGAGGCCCAGGCCTCGACCGGGCCCAGCGACTTGCGCGCTTCGCGCCAGGCGCGCAGCAACCGGCCACGCACCATCGGGTACTTGACCCGGTTGGCGCTGTACATGTACCAGGAATAGGAGGCCCCGCGGGAGCAGCCGCGCGGCTCGTGGTTCGGCAGGTCCGGACGCGTGCGCGGATAGTCGGTCTGCTGCGTCTCCCAGGTGACGATGCCGCCCTTGACGTAGATTTTCCAGCTGCACGAGCCGGTGCAATTGACCCCGTGCGTCGAGCGCACGATCTTGTCGTGCTGCCAGCGCGCCCGGTAGCCTTCCTCCCAGGTGCGGTCCTCGCGGGTCACCTGGCCGTGGCCGTCGGAAAAGGCTTCCCGTTCCTGAGTGAAGTAGCTGAGGCGGTCGAGAAAGTGACTCATGGTCGTCCTTTTTTTTGCATGAATTGCGTTGGGTGGAAAACGCGCATGGCGCCGTTCAGCAAGGCATCGGGGCGTTGCGCCGCGCGTAGTACCACCAGGTCATCGCGATGCAGGTGACATAGAACACGATGAACATGTACAGTGCTGCAGCAGCCGCGCCGGTCATGGAGAGCGAGATGCCATAGCTCATCGGGATGAAGAATCCGCCGTAAGCGCCGATCGCCGAGGAGAAGCCGAGCACGGCGGCCGCCTCCTTGTTGGCATCGCGCACCGCCTGCTCTTCTGCCTCCCTGCCCTTGCCCGCGGCCTCGCGCTGGCGCTCGTTCATAAAAATGACGGGGATCATGCGGAAGGTCGAGCCGTTGCCGATACCGGCGGCGGTGAACAGCAGCATGAACGTCGCGAGAAAGCCGTAGAAATTGCCGCCCTGCCCGCCTTGGGGAAGGAAATACAGCACGCCCAGGACGCCGGCCACCATGGCGATGAAGTTCCAGAAAGTCACGCGTGCGCCGCCGAGCTTGTCCGACAGCCAGCCGCCGAGCGGCCGGATCAGGGCTCCGACCAGCGGTCCCAGCCAGGCGTAGGAGAGCGCGTTGATCTGCGGAAACTGACTCTTGATCAGCAGCGGGAAACCCGCCGAATAGCCGATGAACGAGCCGAAGGTTCCGAGATAGAGCCAGCACATGATCCAGTTGTGTTTGCGTTTGAAGATCACCGCCTGATCGGAAAACGAGGCCTTGGCGCTGGCGAGATCGTTCATGCCGAACCACGCCGCGATGGCGAAAATGGCGATGAACGGAACCCAGATCAAGCCTGCGTTCTGCAGCCACATCTGCTTGACTTCAGCGCCCTTGGTCCAAGCCTGGGGCTCGCCGCCGAGGGCGCCGAACACCCCCGCGGTGATCACCAGCGGGACGACGAACTGCACCAGCGACACGCCGAGGTTGCCCAGGCCGGCGTTCAGACCGAGCGCGGTACCTTTCTGCGCCTTCGGAAAAAAGAAATTGATGTTGGCCATGCTCGAGGCGAAGTTGCCGCCGCCGAAGCCGCACAGCAGCGCCAGCACGACAAAAATCGAATAGCTGGTCGACGGGTCCTTGACCGCGAAGCCGATACCCAGGGTCGGCAACAGCAGCGATGCGGTCGAGATTGCGGTCCAGCGCCGGCCGCCGAAGATCGGCACCATGAAGGAATAGAAGATCCTCAGCGTGGCGCCGCACAGCGAAGGCAGCGCCGCGAGCCAGAACAGCTCCTTGGTCGAAAACTTGAAGCCGACGTTGGGCAGGTTCACGATGACCACGCTCCATACCATCCAGACCGCAAACGCGAGCGTGAGTGACGGAATCGAGATCCACAGGTTGCGGCTGGCGATGGCGCGCCCCTCGGATTCCCAGAAAGTGGCGTCCTCCGGATTCCAGTGCGTCAGAACATGAGTTGCCATGGTGAACTCCTTTCGTGTCTCAAGAGAAGTGCGTGGGCTCCGGGCGCGCGCGATTCAGCGGCCGCACCTCGGTGAAGTACATCCACATCAGGGATACCCAAACGATGCCGAACATCAGCATGAAAGCGGAGGAGCGGACGCCAGTCAGGTCCACCAGCGCGCCGAACATGATCGGCAGGATGAATCCACCCATGCCTCCGGCGAGGCCGACCACGCCGGAGATCACGCCGATGTTGTGCGGATAGTCGTCGGAGATGTACTTGAACACCGAGGCCTTGCCGATCGCGAATGCGATGCCCATGGTGAACATGATGACGGTGAATACGACCGGATTGAGCCCAAGGTGGAACGTCTTGGGTCCGGTCACGGTCTGGATGGTGAAATCGGTCTGCGGGTAGGACAGAAAGAACAGGCACACCAGCCCGATCCAAAGCACCCACCAGGTGATGAAGTGCGCGCCGTACTTGTCGGAGAACCAGCCGCCGACAGCGCGCAGCAGTCCCCCCGGTATGCTGAAACCGGCGGCCAGCAGGGCCGCCACCCGGATGTCGAAACCGTATTCGGATATGTAGTACTTGGTCATCCACAGCGACAGCGCCACGTAGCCACCGAACACGATGGAATAATACTGGCTCAACTTCCATACGTTGGGATCTTGCAGCGCCAGCAGCTGCTGCCTGACCGTGACCTTCGGGCCCGCCGTATGCGCCGGATCGGAATAGGTGAAGAACCAGAACAGGATGGCCGTAACCAGCATCAGCACGGCATACACCTGCGGCACCATCGCCCAGCCGAACGCGACGACGATGCTCGGCGCCACCAGTTTGGTCACTGCCGCCCCGGTGTTGCCCATGCCGAAAATGCCCATGGCGAAACCCTGACGGCTGCGCGGGAACCAGCGCGCACAGTAGGCGATGCCGACGGTGAACGAGCCGCCGGCAATACCGACGAACAGGCCGGTCACCAGAAACTGCCAGAACGCGGTGGCGCGCGAAATCATCCAGATCGGAAACACGGTGGACAGCATCAGGATGAAGAACACCACGCGGCCGCCGTACTTGTCGGTCCACATGCCCAGAGGCAGGCGGATCAGGGAGCCGGTGAGCACCGGCATCGCCACCAGGATGCCGAACTCGGTCTCGCTGAGACCCAGGTTTTGTTTTATCGGGATGCCGATCACGGCGAACATCATCCACACCATGAAACATACCGTGAACGCAGTCGTGCTAGCCGTCACCACCGACCAGCTCTTGTAGGTCTGTGAAACCATTTGGTCAATCTCCGTGCCGATCAAATTCAGAACGGAGTCTAGGCGAGCGCGAAACGCAGGGGAATAGGCCCAAGTTGCCCGGGACGGAGCGCTGCTACCTACTTAGTGGTAGTACTGCGGAGGTGAGCAATCGCGTGGAGAAGTGCATCCCTATTGGCTAAGCGTGAAATCGCCGCGGTCCGCCGCAGAGCGTTGCGCCCCAAACTAACTCAAAGTAAGTAACACGGAATAAGGCGTGCGCGCTGCGTTTTCATGACGAATGCGTCAACGAAACTGCTTGTGTTAAAGCGATCATTCGCTTATCTCGCGCGCAGACGATGTGCACGAAGACGAAGATAACGGCGCACCGACGGCAAAGGCGTGTCCCCCATGCATCCTCCGGATGCCTACGCGCCTCCAAACTTCGAACATCAGAGGAATCACTGGCCGGCCACAGACCTAATCAGTGCTTCCCCGGCACCCTGTCAGCGGGCGCTGTCGCGCGAGACCGTCCTGCGGATGTGCCGCACACCGAGCGCCGCAAGCAGCGCAACCAGCGGGACAGCGGCCGCCATTACGAGGTCCGGATTGAGCGCGACGCCAAGCGTCTTGCCGGCCTTGGCGAGATAGCCGATGAGCCCCACGGCGTAGTAGGTTACCGCCGCCACCGACAGCCCCTCGACCGTCTGCTGCAGGCGCAGTTGCAGCCTGGCGCGCCGATCCATCGAGGCGAGCAGCGCCTGATTCTGCTGCTCGCGCGTGACCTCCACCCGCGTGCGCAACAGCTGGCTGGCGCGGTGGATGCGCTCCGACAGCGCGCTTTGCAGCCGCGCCGCCGATTCGCAGGTGCTCATCGCCGGGGCGAGGCGGCGCTCGGTAAACTCGCGAAACGTCTGCACGCCCTCGATGCGCATTTCGCGTAACTCGGCGATACGGCCTTCCACCAGCGCATAGTAGGCGCGCGCCGCGCCGAAGCGGTAATGGGTCGAGGACACCGAGTGCTCGATGCCCGCGGCGAGCCGGGTCAGTTGATCGAGGAGGGCCGGCTCGTCCGCAGGGACGGCGTCGGCCATGCGCGTCGTGATTTCCACCAGCCGCCGGTCGGAGGCGGCGAGTTCCGGCAGCAGGCCGCGCGCCAGCGGGAAGGCGAGCAGTGCCTGCATCAGGTAGGTTTCGATCTCGAGCAGGCGCTGCAGCATGCGCCCGGCTTGGCGCGATGTCAGGCGCACGTCGAAAATGACAAACCGGCTAAACCCGTCGCCATGGATGCGGAAATCGGTGTATGCCGCACCCGCGCCCTCGCCGATGCGCGCTCCAACGACGTTGTTGCCGCCGAACAGCGGCGCGATTTCCTCCGTCGGCGGCGGCCCTGCCGCAGCGGGGAGCACGGCGACGTGCGCCGCTGCAATGACCGTGCCGGGCAGACCCGCGAGCCACTCCTGCGGCACTTGATCGATCACCGGGTCCGCGAAGGCTGATGGCAGCGTCAACGGCGCGTTGCCGAGGAAAGTGTAACTGGTGAATTCGGTGTGTCGCTCCCACTTGATTTGGAACGGTCCCAGGTCCGCGTTGAAGTGGTTGTCCGCGATGGATGGCGGCGGCCGGCCGTAACGCGCGCACAGCGCGGCGAGGCACTGCTGTTCCACCGGCTTGGTCGCCTCGCCGGCGAGCAGCGCGAGATAGGAGGCACGCGCCGGCGGCCGCAGCTCGGCGAACGGGCGCGCATGCAACTCGTGGTTGAGATCAAAGCGTTCTGTGTGGTTCTGGGGAAGGAGCATGGAGTTGCGCGAAAGACGACGCTGGCTTTGCCATTATAGCGCCGCGATTGCGCCTGGCGCGCCGGCGGCGCGCGCCGGAGATCCTCCGTTTGCGTTCAAACCGCTGTGGCCAGCGCCGGGCTAAACAGGCAAAATGGGAAATTGCTTGTCCCGGCGCATGTGCTGCGCCACGCCGTGCAGGAGTTCGCGTCATGAAAATCGATCGTCGCTTTTTCGCCGAATCGCTGGTGGTGAGGCTCGGATTCGCTCTCGGTACCATCGTGCTGCTGGCGCTCGCGGCCACCATCAGCGCCACCGTGTTCGCCGAGTTATCCACCGGCAAGGCCGCCGCGATCAACCTTGCCGGCAGCCTCAGAATGCAGTCGTACTGGATCACGCTGCAGGTGCTGCGCTCGGGCGACATCGGCCGCCCGCCCGCCGAACTGCAGCAGGCGGTGGCCGAATTCGAATCGCGCCTCAACAGCCCGCTGCTTGCCGGCGGCATACCCTCGGATTCCGCCGACCCGACGCGCCGCGCCTACGATCGCGTCGCGGCCAGCTGGTCGAGCACGCTCAAACCCTGGGTGGCGCGCGCCGTCACCGCGGGTGCCCCGGCCCGCGACGCGTTCGTCGCGCGCATGGCCGCCTATGTTCTCGATATCGACCGGCTGGTGTACCTGCTCGAACACGATCTGGAGCAGCGCATTCAGGCGCTGCGGCTGATCCAGGGTGCGGGACTGTTCGCGATCGTCGTGGTGATGTTCATCTCGCTGTTTCTCATGCACGCGCAGGTCATCGTTCCGCTTGGCGACCTGTTGCAGTGCGCCCGCCGCGTGCGCGTCGGCGACTTCAGCGTGCGCGCCGGGCATGCCGGCGAGGACGAACTGGGACAGCTCGGGCAGTCGTTCAACTACATGGTGGAGGACCTGTCGCGCAGCTATGCGACGCTCGAGGCCAGGGTGGAGGAAAAGACCGAGCAGCTTGCGCGCACCAACGTGTCGCTGGAGATCCTGTACAACACCACGCGCACGCTGGCCGAGAACC
>JADGRR010000155.1 GCA_017880745.1 Burkholderiales bacterium | reverse complement strand
GGAGGCCTGCGCATGGTAACTGTCGGGCTCGTGCGCGAACTCACGGCGGAGGCGGCCCGTCGCGCCGCGCTGGGAGCGGGCGCCAGACTGATCGGCACTTTCGCCTATCGCCTGACCTATGGTGATATCGAACGCATAACCGCGCTTGTTCCGGACATACTGCTGCTTGCAGGCGGTACCGATGGAGGAAATAGCGAGGTCGTCTTGCACAATGCCGCAGCGCTCGGTAGAAGCACGCTAGCATGCCCCATTGTATACGCCGGCAATCGCAGCGCCGCCGATGAGGCCGTGGCTCTGCTTGGCGGCAAGGAAGTGATCCGGTGCGAAAACGTCATGCCCGAATTCAACGTGCTGGACATCGAGCCGGCGCGGGCGGCGATTCGCGGCGTGTTCATCCATCGCATCGTGCACGCCAAGGGAATCGACCGCGCGCAGGCGGAGTTCGACCACGTCCTGATGCCGACGCCGGCGGCCGTGCTGGAAGGAGTCAAGTTGCTCGCAGATGGATGCAACAGCGCGGCCGGTCTCGGTCCGCTGCTGGTCGTCGATCCGGGCGGCGCGACCACCGATGTGCATTCGGTCGCGAGCGGCGAGCCGTCGGTCGCGGGTGTCATCCCGCAGGGCCTTCCGGAATCGCGCGTAAAGCGCACAGTGGAAGGCGATCTGGGCATGCGCCACAATGCGGCGGCCATCGTCGAAGCAGTCGGGATCGAACCCATCGCCGAGGATGCGCGCCTCGCGCCCTCTAGGGTCACTTCGCTGCTCGAGGAAATCGCGCGCGACGTGGAGCGGCTGCCGCAGAGCGCAGAGGAGGTGGCGCTCGATCAGGCCCTGGTGCGTGCCGCAGTGAAGCTCGCTGTCGCCCGGCATTGCGGGACGGTGGAGACCGTCTATACGGTCACGGGTCCGGCTACCGTGCAGCACGGCAAGGACCTGTCGAACGTCAGCGCGGTAATCGGCACTGGCGGCGCGCTCGTGCACAGCCGCGATCCGCGCGCGGTGATGGAAATGGCTCTTGCCACACCTGCCGAGCCCTTCTCGCTGCGGCCCAAAAAGCCGAGACTGCTGCTCGACCGTGAATACCTTCTGTATGCCTGTGGCCTGCTCGGAGCCGTCGAGCCGGAGGCCGCCCTCGAACTTGCCCTGGCTAATCTCGAGCCGATCGACCGGGAGATTCCCCATGAACGCACCCGCATCGCCTGAATCGATCCGCCTGCCGCTCTCCGAGAAGCGCATTGCCGACGACGTGTTCCGCGAAATGCGCAAGGAAAACCTCGCGCGCTGGCCGTCCGGCGCCGACGTCGATTTCGAAGCGGCAGTGGACCTGCATAAGCGGCTTCCACAGCACAAACAACTCGGCTGGGTGATGCGCGAGGCGGTGGCTGAACGGCGCTGCCTGACGCAGCCGCGCGGCGGCTTCGGCACCTTCGAGATGCAGCGCGCCTTGATGGTGACCCTCGACAAGGAAGGGCTTGCCGACATCGTCCCGACGACCACCGACAGCTATACGCGCAACGAGCACTGGCATCTCGCGCAGAAAGGCATCGAGGAATCGGAGAGGTTGGGCAGGTCCATGCTGAACGGCTATCCGATGGTCAATTACGGCGTGGCGCGCGCACGGCAGCTGATTGAAGCGATCGACAAGCCGGCGATCATGCTCACTGGAACGACCATGCCCAGACTGACCAGTGAAATCGCGTTTGCGGGAGGTTACTCGGGCTATCTCGGTTCCGGCATAGCCTATACCACTTCATACATCAAGGTACTGTCGATCGAGGACGGAATACGCAACCACCAGTATCTCGATCGTCTCGCCGCGATGTATCTCGATCACGGCGTCGAGCTCCATCGGCGCCAGCCAGGATTCCTTACCGGTACGAATATCCCTCCGTCGATTGCGATTATTACGTGCGTACTCGATTGTCTGCTGGCTGCCGCACAGGGCGTCAAGAACTACGGGCTTGAAATGGGCGAGACGCTGCATCTCATTCAGGACGCGGCGGCTGTCGCCGCCTGTGGTGAACTATGCCAGGAATACCTCGCGAAGAAGGGTTACCGCGACGTTTTTACTCCTGTCACGCTGCTGCACTGGATGAGTGCCTGGCCGCAGGACGAAGCCCAGGCCGCGGCCATTATCAGCTATGGCGGCACGCTCGCGGCGATCAGCGGTGCCGCTAGCGTCACCACCAAGAGCACGCACGAGGCATTCGGCATTCCCACGCCGCAAGCCAATGCCGAAGGGTTGCGCATGACGCGCATGGCCATATACCTCGCGCGCAACATCCGCCTGGAAGGCCTTGCGGAATACGAGAAAGAGAAAGATTTGATCGGGCGCGAAGTGCGCTCCATCGTCGACAAGGTGCTGGAGATGGGGGACGGGGATGTCGCAATCGGCACTGTCCGCGCCTTCGAGGCAGGCGTCCTGGACGTTCCATGGTCGCCTAACCGGGGCTGCAAGAGCCGTGTCATGCCGGCGCGGGATGTCGACGGCTATTTGCGCCTGCTCGATCCCGGCTTGATGCCCTTCCCGAAGGACGTTCTGGCAATCCACGAAGAACGGCTGAGAAAGCGCGCCGAGCGCGAAAAGCTTGCGTTCGGTCCCGAACTCGCGATCAACAGCGTTTACGAGATTTCCGAGCCGCTCTCAAAACTGCTGCCGGACAGGTGGACAGCGTAATCGCGTAGTTGGAGCCGCCCGAACAACTGGCCAAGGCCGGGATCGCGGAAACGGACGCCGCATATTGCCGTTTTGCCTGCCTTGCCCCCGTCCTCGCAAAGTTTATTTGCCGCTGTATGCCTTGTACTTGTCAAGATAGCGCACCGGCACCGACAGCGCGTCGCGGCGGAAGGGATCGCCCAGCTCCTGCGTCACCATCATCTCGAGCACCGTGGTCTTGCCCTGCTTCTGCGCCGCACACGCTGCCCGCAGCGCCGGCCCTACGTCAGCCAGCTTATCCACCGTTACGCCCTCGCAGCCGAAGGCGCGCGCTATGCCGGCGAAGCTCGGATTGTCGAGATTGACGCCGACATAACGGTTGGAATAGAAATCCACATGGTTTTTCTTCTCTGCGCCCCACTGGCCGTTATTGAACAGCACCACCGTCACGCCGATTTTTTCGCGCGCGCAGGTCAGGAGCTCGTTAAAGCTGATGCCCCAGGCGCCGTCGCCGACGTAGGCAACGCCGGCGCGATCGGGTGCGGCGACCTTGCAACCGATCATGGTAGGGAAGGCATAGCCGCAGTTGCCGAAGCTCATCGCAGCGAACATGCTGCGCGTGCGCTCGAAGCGCAGATAGGAGTTCGACACCGAGCAGATGTTACCGATATCGGTCGACACCATCGCATCCTTCGGCATCGCCTTCTCCAGTTCGCGCAGCATCTGCCGCGGATGCATCTGGCTTGAGCCTTTCGCGACTTCGAGCGACCATTGGTCGCGCTCGTTGGTCCAGCCGTCAAGCTCCTTCTCCCATGCCTGCTTTTCCGCTCTGATTCTGGCATCGCGCTCGGCCGTGTTCTGCTGGCAGGCGAGCGATCTTTCCGACAGGCGCGCCGTCAGCGCCGCCGCCGCCGCCCTGGCGTCGCCGCAGATCCCGACCGACATCGGCTTCACCAAGCCAAGCATTTTCGCGTCGGCATCGATCTGGATGATCTTCGCGCTCTTCGGCCAGTAATCAAGGCCATGCTGGGGCAAGGTGCCGAAGGGTCCCAGGCGCGTCCCCAGCGCCAGCACCACGTCGGCCTGCGAGATGAGTTTCATCGCCGCCTTCGACCCCTGGTAGCCGAGCGGTCCGACCCAGAGCGGATGCGCAGCCGGGAACGAGTCGTTGTGCAAATAGCTGCTGGCCACCGGCGCGTGCAGCAGTTCCGCCAGCTTCACCGCCTCGGCCATGCCTTCGGACATGACGACGCCGCCGCCGGCGAGTATTACCGGAAATTTGGCCTCGGCCAGGAGCGTAGCCGCCTCGGCGAGCGCTTGCTCGCCGCCAGCGCCGCGCTCGATGCGTATCGGCTTCGGGATTTCGCATTCGATGTCGCCGTAAAAATAATCGCGCGGAATGTTGATTTGCGCCGGCCCCATCTCCAGCAGCGCGCGGTCGAAAGCGCGCGCGGTCAACTCAGCCATGCGCTTGGGATTATTGATATGCGCCTGGAACTTGGTGATCTTGGAGAAAATCGGCAGTTGGTCGGTTTCCTGGAATCCGCCCAAGCCGATGCCCATGCTTCCGGTCTCGGGCGTAACGACGATCACCGGGCTGTGCGCCCAGTATGCGGCGGCAGTCGAGGTCACGAAGTTGGTGATGCCGGGGCCGTTCTGGCCGATGCACACGCCGTGCCGGCCCGACACGCGCGCGTAGCCGTCGGCCATGTGCCCGGCGCCCTGCTCGTGCGCCACGGGAATGAAACGGATTCCGGCGGCGGGAAAAATGTCCAGCGCGTCCATGTAGGCCGAGCCGACGATGCCGAACACGTCGGTAACGCCGTTGGCGACCAGAGTTTCGACGAAAGCCTCGGACGGCGTCATGCGTGCTTTGCCGGAGACGACGGTGCGTTGGATCGCGGCTTCATTGCCCATGCTTGGGGCCTCCAGAGCAAACGTTGAAACAAATGATTATATACGCCATCCGGTCTGAATCCCCCCGCGCCTGGGCGCGGAACCCGGGTGAACGCCCGCGTGCGCGCACGCGCCAGAATCGGCCGCTCGAAACGGTTGCGAACATGGAGGAAGGCCAGCCTTTGGATTCCGCAGATGCCGTGCAGAAGCTAGGCGGTGACTGCCAACGCGGCACGAGTGTGCAACGCGATCATCAGTTCCTCATTGGTCGGCAACACCCAAGCCGAGGTGCGGCTGACCGCGCTGCTGATGCGCGGCCCGCCGTCGGTGTTGGCGCTCTCGTCGAGCTCGATGCCGAGCCAAGCGACCGCGCGGCACACGCGCGCCCGGATCAACGGCGTGTTTTCACCGATGCCCGCGGTAAACACCAGCGCGTCCAGCCCGCCAAGCGCGGCGGCGAGGGAGCCGATCTCGCGCACGATGCGGTAAACGAACAGATCGACGGCCTCGGCAGCGTGGACGTCACCGCTGGCGAGCAGCGCGCGCATGTCGCTGGAGACGCCGGAGACGCCGAGCAATCCGGACTCATGGTAGAGCAGCTTCTCCAGGCCGCGCGCGTCCATACCATGGCGGTCGAGCAGGTAGAGCAGCACGCCCGGGTCGATCGCGCCGCAGCGTGTTCCCATCGGCAGGCCGTCGAGGGCAGTGAAACCCATGGTGCTCGCCGCGCTCTTCCCGGCCAGCATGGCGCACATGCTCGCGCCATTCCCGAGATGCGCCACGACGGTACGGCCCGTGGCGGCGCGCATGTCGACCGAGGGCAGCATGTGGGCGATGTATTCATAGGACAGCCCGTGAAATCCGTAGCGCCGTATGCCCGCCTCGGTCAGATGCCTGGGCAGCGCAAACGCCTGCGCCAGCGGCGGCTGCGCCGTGTGGAATGCGGTATCGAAGCAGGCCACTTGAGCCAGGTCGGGCGCGCGCGCCGCGACCGCCCGGATGGTGGCGACATTGTGCGGCTGGTGTAGCGGCGCGAGCGGCACCAGCCGTTCGAGCGCATCGAGCACCGCCGCGTTCACCCGCACCGGCGCCGAGAATTCACGCCCGCCGTGGACCACGCGATGGCCGGCAGCGACCAGGCGCTGCCCGCCCAGACGCTGTTCGAGCCAGTCGAGTAGAAAATCGGTGGCGCCCTGGTGCCCGGGCTGCATCGCGCCACCGAGGTCGCTCTCGGCGAGCGTCGCGCCGCCGGCGTCACGCGCTACGAAGGTCGGCCTGGTGAGGATGCCTTCGATCTGGCCGCGCAGCGTGAGCTGCGGGGCGGCGTCCGCGCGATCGACGAACACCGAGAATTTCAGGCTCGATGAGCCCGCGTTCAATACCAGAATCGCGTCAGTCACAATGGCCCACCCGCCCGCGGGCTCAGAGTATCGTCGAGGGAAAGCGGTGCACAACGGATGCGGTTGCTGATGATATCCATATACGGGCAGGCGTAAAATCGTCGACGCGGCAAGTTTGCCTGAGCCGGAGGACGCCGCGCAAGCAAATCCGACGACGCGATTGCACTTGACTCGGGCGCAGCGCTTGTGCGACTGTCCGGCGCGAGCATCTTGCGCGCTGCCATGAATATTGCACCGTTAGGGCAGCCTCTGTTTGATGCGCATCAATAGAAGGATTTTCCGTGACCAGCGCCCTGTTCCAAGCTATCAGCCTGCGAGAGCTCCGCCTCGCAAACCGCATCATGGTCTCGCCGATGTGCCAGTACTCGGCGATCGATGGCAATGCCAGCGACTGGCACCTGATCCATCTCGGGCAGCTCGCCCTGGGCGGCGCCGGGCTGCTGTGCGTCGAGGCAACTGCGGTCGAGGCGATCGGCCGCATCACCCCCAATTGCCTTGGGCTGTACTCCGACGACAACGAAACCGCGTTGCGCCGTGTGATCGAGGCCCTGCGACGCCACGCCGACGTGCCACTGGCGATCCAGCTTGCCCACGCCGGACGCAAGGGATCGAGCCACACGCCCTGGGACGGCGGCAAACTGATCGCGGCA
Source organism: Burkholderiales bacterium (assembly GCA_017880745.1). Taxonomy (GTDB): domain Bacteria; phylum Pseudomonadota; class Gammaproteobacteria; order Burkholderiales; family SG8-39; genus 2-12-FULL-64-23. The sequence goes on along the minus strand of JADGRR010000155.1, from coordinate 207 downwards.
CAAGCTGGCGGCTGGGAGCCGATCGCACCCTCAGCGCTGCCGTTTTCACCATCCGAACCGCCGCCGCGGGAGATGAACGGCGCAGAACTCGCGCGCGTGCGCGAGGCGTTCGTGCAAACGGCGCGGCGCGCCGCCGCTCTGGGGTTCGACGCGATCGAGTTGCATGCGGCGCACGGCTATCTGCTGCATGAATTTCTGTCGCCGTTG
>JADGRR010000009.1 GCA_017880745.1 Burkholderiales bacterium | reverse complement strand
TGTCGGCGTCGGAGAGTTTCGTCCACAGCGGCGCGCCGATGATGGTCAGCAGCGCTTCGGTGATATGCCCGGTCAGCATGATGTGCGTCTGCACTTCGTAGAATTTCTTCGCTTCGATGGTCGGCAGCGGGTTCTCCTGCGCATCGACCGTCTTGTTCTGCAGTGCAAGATACACCTCGGCGAATGCGATCGGCGTCGGATTGGCGCCGACTGCGCGCGGGAACATGGTGTACAGGGGCGCATCGGGCACGCGGATCTTCAATCCTTTCATGTCCTCGGGTTTGTTGATCGCCTTGTTGGCCGTGACGTGGCGCTCGCCGTAATAGGTGATCGCCACCACCTTGCTGCCGCCGCTCGCCTTCTGGTAGCCGTCGGACAGCTCGTCGAACAGCTTGGAGGTGGAGTACTTCTTCCAGTGATCGAAATCGCGGAAGATGAACGGCGCGCCGCCGATCGATATCGGGCCGTAGATTCGGCCCGGAAATAACTGGCCTGTCAGGATTATGTCGACCGTCCCCAGCGTGAGGCCCTGATTAATGTCGGTTTCCTTGCCCAGTTGCGACGCCGGGAACACGTCTATGGTGTAGCGATTGCCGGTGCGCTTGGCGATCTCGCCCGCCGCCCACAGCGCCGACGTGTGGTAGGGCTCGGAGGTCTCGTAGACGTGCGCGAACTTCAGTTTGGTTTGCGCGAGTACGCCGCCGCTGGCGGCAATGGCCAAAGCGAAAGCCGCGGCCAGGCATTTGAGCTTCATCTGTATTCTCCCCTTTGATTTAACGCACGACCAAGAGCCGGCCGGCAGGAAAGCCGGCTGCTCGATGTAACGGACTGGTGAAAAAGAGTTCCATGGCGCCGTGACAAAGTCAATTCTCAATGCACGCGCAGTTCTTAACGAATCACCGATTTTGGCGTCGCCAGCAAACGCGTCACCTGGATCTTTTCGCGGATGATCATGCCGTCGTTGACCGGCTTTATTTCATTCAGCCAGGTCGGGCTTTCATACATCTCGGCATACAGGCGCGCTCGCTCCTGTTCGCTGTCGAAACGGCGGATCCAGACGTAGAGGTCCGGATCTTCCTCGGCGATGAAACTGCCCACCACGACCACTCCCAGTGCGACCTGGTAGGGAATGATTTTCTCTTCCATCCATTTGACCCAGCGCTCGCGCTGGCCGGGTTTCAGCCGGTACTGGCGCAATTCGAAAATCATGCGTTCTCTCCTGGCATTCTTGCTTGTTCATTGTCCTCGCCGCCCCCCGGGGGAGAGCGGGCGGACGGATTCGTTTCCCGCTGCTCGCGATCAAGGAACGAGCAAGGTCGATCCGGTGGTCTTGCGCGCTTCCAGATCGCGGTGGGCCTGCACTGCATCCTTGAGCGCGTAGCGCTGCCGCACCTCGATTTTCACCTTGCCGGAAAGTACTATGTCGAACAGGTCCTTGGCCGAGGCCACCAGGTCTTCGCGCTTGGCCGTGTAATGCATCAAGCTCGGCCGCGTGAAGAACAGCGAACCGCGCGAGGCGAGCATGCTCGAGTCGAACGTCGGGGTCGGACCGGAGGCGTTGCCGAAGCTCACCATCATGCCCATCGGGCGCAGGCAGTCGAGCGACCCGACGAACGTATCCTTGCCGATCGAGTCGTACACCACCGGCAGAAGCGCGCCGCCGGTGATCGCCTTCACGCGCTCGGTGAAATTCTCGCGCGTGTAGACGATCGGATGGTCGCAGCCATGCGACTTCGCCAGCGCCGCCTTCGCGTCCGAACCGACGGTGCCGATCACCGTCGCCCCCAGCGCCTTCGCCCACTGGCAGGCTATCAGGCCTACGCCTCCTGCTGCCGCGTGGATGAGGATGGTGTCGCCGGGCTGGATTTTGTAGGTACGCTTGAGCAGATATTGCGCAGTCATGCCCTGCAGCATCATCGCCGCGCCCTGCTCGAAGGATATCCCATCGGGCAGATTCACCATGCGGTCGGCGGCCATCAGGCGCACTTCCGCATAGGCGCCAACCGGCGGGGCGGCGTAGGCCACGCGGTCGCCTTTTTTGACGTTGGTCACCCCTGGACCCGCTGCCTCGACCACGCCGGCTGCTTCCAAGCCGATGCCGCTTGGCATCGGCAGCGGGTACAGGCCGGAGCGGTGATAAACGTCGATGTAATTCAGGCCGCAGGCATTGTGGCGCACGCGCGCCTGGCCCGGTCCGGGTTCGCCTACCTCGACGTCCTCCCACACCATGACTTCGGGGCCGCCTTGTTTATGCAATCGGATTGCTTTTGACATGTTCTGTTCCCAACAAGAAGATTGAACCACGGAAATTCAGGGATGGGTCGCGCAAAGCCCGCTGCGTCCGAACCCGAACGGACCGTCATGGTACAACAAAAAATCCACCGCGATCCAAGGATGGTCGGAACGAGGAGGGAAGGAGGGCGACCCTTCCCGCCCGGCCCAGTGCAAATCCCCCGAGTCAGAGGAAGTTCCTAGGATGGTGTCACGAAGTTCGCCCGGGGCTTGCATGGACGAGCGCGCCGGCTCGCCCGCGGACGGGCGGCGCCGGTCCCTATTTTGCCTTGGACTTGGTCGGCGCGGCCTCTGCGGGCTTCGCCTCGTCCGGCTTGGCCGCAGCGGCACTCGCGGCCGCAGCCTGCATCATGTTCCACCAGGCGGCAGGATCGGGGAAGGGATTCTTGGTCGCGTCGGCGGCAGTGTCGCCCGAGGCGGGCCGCATCGCCTTCATCGCAGCCAGCGTGTTCTTCTGCATCTCCAGCCCCTGGATCGACAGGCGCAGCATGTTGAGATTGAGATTGAGCCAGTTCTCCACCGATTTCAGGTCGGCGATCTTTTTTTCCACGGCGTCTATGTCGAGGGTGGGCGCGACCATCCCCGGCATGGGCAATCCCATGGGGTTCCACAGTTTCTTCATGAACTCGAACGGATCCGGCAGCGGGTCGGACATGGCGACACCTCGGTACGCTATGAGAGATCAGGAGTTTAATCCAAATTCATTCACCGACGCCCAGAAACTCGAGTACCGAATCGCGCTGGGCGAAGGTGTCCCGATAGCCCAGATCGATGAGGGCGCGGCAATAGGTTTCCTCGAACAACAGGTAGCTCGCCAGGTTGGAACCGCTGCGGTTCATCGCGCCGATGCCGCCGAGCACGAATTTCAGCATCCGCGGCAGTTCCTGCACATGCCGGCCGGCGATGCGCTCGATCGACTCACTGGGTGAAATCATCAGCACCTTGATCGGGCGCAGGTGCACCCCGGCCTCGAGCCGCTTGTCCTCCGGAATCAGGCTGACCGTGCGGTTGATGCGCTGCAGCCGCTCCAGGTCCACCGCCAGACCATCGAGGAAAATGCTGTTCAGCGCGTGGCCGGCGATCTGCGCAATCGAAGGATAGAGGCTGGAGCGCACCCGCGCCGCCTCGGTCTGCGCTCGCCCGGTGCCGATCACCAGCACGCGGTCGGCGCCCAGGTGCAGCGCCGGGCTGATGGGCGCGATCTGCCGGATCGAGCCGTCGCCGAAGTATTCGCGATTCAGCTTGACCGCGGGAAAAAGGAAGGGCAACGCCGAGGAAGCCATGAGGTAATCGACGTTGAGCGTGGTGGCGGCGCCCACCCGCTGGGTGCGCTCCCAGGCTTCCAGCCCCGGGCCGCCCTGGTAGAAGGAAACGTTCTCCCCCGAGGAATAGCCCGAAGCGGTGACCGACACCGCATAGAGCGCGCCGTTGTCGATGTTTTCCTGGATGCGTCCGAAATCGAGGGTCTTCTCCAGCGCTTCGCGTATCGGCGTGTTGTCGAACAGCGACGCCGGGCTGTTGCGTTTGATCCATAGCATCGAGGCGAACCAGCGGGCGCTGGTCTTGAGCATGGACCAGGGATCGGCGCGGTAGACGCGCTCCACGTGGAAGTTCTCCCACACCTCGAGCAGGTAGCCGACGCCGTGGCGGAAATGATCGGCGTGGATCGCGAGCACCGCGGCGTTGATGGCGCCCGCCGAAGTGCCGCACAGGATGGGAAAGGGATTCTTCGTCTGGTCGGGCAGCAGATCGCGGATCGCCTTGAGCACGCCGACCTGGTAGGCCGCGCGCGCGCCGCCGCCGGTGAGAATCAAGCCTGCTCTTGGTTTTGTCTGTTCCATCCCCATGCCTGCGCCAGCAAGCTGGCTGCTACAACGTCGCGTCGCGGAAGCGAGCGTGCCGCGAGAGCAAGCTCGCTCCCTGAAACAAATCCTCCCTGGGGGACTTGCGAATTCGATCGCGTAGTGTCCCTCACCCTGCCCCCTCAGAGCCGGTGCTAGAGCGAGAGTTGCAGTTGGCTGCGCGCCGCGTTCGCGTCCACCACGGTCAGCGCCGCCATGTTGACGATGCGCCGCACCGTAGCCGAGGGCGTGAGGATGTGCACCGGCTTGGCCGAACCGAGCAGGATGGGGCCGAGGGAAATGCCGTCGCCGGCCGCGGTCTTGAGCAGGTTGAAGGCAATGTTGGCCGCGTCCACCGTGGGCATGAGCAGCAGATTCGCTTCACCCTTCAGGCGCGAGTGCGGGAAAGCGCCGCGGCGCACCTCGTCGGACAGCGCCGCGTCGCCGTGCATCTCGCCATCGATCTCGAGCTCCGGCGCACGCGCCTGGATCAGCGCCAGTGCCTGGCGCATTTTCACCGCGGTAGGCTGGTTGCTGGTGCCGAAGCTCGAATGCGACAGCAACGCCGCCTTGGGGGTGATGCCGAAGCGGCGTATTTCCTCGGCCGCGAGCACCGCCATCTCGGCCACCTGCTCCGCTGTGGGATCGAAATTGACGTAGGTGTCGCAGATGAACACCGTGCGTTTGGGCAGCAACAGCACGTTCATCGCGTAGAAATTCTTCACCCCCGGGCGCAGGCCGATCACCTGGTCGACGTAATGCAGGTGCAGCGCGTGCGTGCCGAAGGTGCCGCAGAGCATGCCGTCGGCCGCACCGCGGTGCATCATCATGGCGCCGATGAGGGTGAGCCGCCGGCGCATCTCGATCTGGGCGTAATGCTGCGACACGCCGCGGCGCTCGGTGAGCCGGTGGTATTCCTCCCAGTAGTCGCGGTAGCGCGGGTCGTTCTCCGGGTTGATGAGATCGAAATCGGCGCCGGGCTTGATGCGCAGGCCGAAGCGCTCCAGGCGCCGCTCGATCACTGCGGGCCGGCCGACCAGAATGGGCCGCGCCAGCCGCTCGTCCACGATCACCTGGGTGGCGCGCAAGATGCGCTCGTCTTCGCCTTCGGCCATGACGATACGGTTCTTGTGCGCCGTCTTGGCGGCGGAGAACACCGGCTTCATCAGCAGGCCCGAGTGATAGACGAACTCGTCCAGCTGCTGCGCATAGAGCTCGAGGTCGGCGATCGGGCGCGTGGCCACGCCCGAATCCATCGCCGCCTTGGCCACCGCCGGCGCGATCTTGATGATCAGGCGCGGATCGAAGGGCTTTGGAATAAGGTATTCGGGCCCGAAGGCGACGTTCTGCTCGCCATAGGCCGCGGCTACGATGTCGGACTGCTCCGCCATGGCGAGGTCGGCGATGGCATGCACGCAGGCAAGCTTCATCGCCTCGTTGATGGTGGTCGCGCCGACGTCGAGCGCGCCGCGGAAAATGAACGGGAAGCAAAGCACGTTGTTCACCTGGTTGGGGAAGTCCGAGCGGCCGGTGGCGATAACCGCGTCGGGCCGGGCGGCCTTGGCCAGTTCGGGCTGGATCTCCGGCTCCGGATTGGCGAGCGCGAGGATCAGCGGCTTGTCCGCCATCTGCTTCACCATCTCGGGCTTGAGCACCTTGCCCGCTGAAAGCCCGAGGAACACGTCGGCGCCAGCGATGATCTCGCCCAGGGTGCGCGCATCGGTCTTCTTCGCATAGCGCGCCTTGTTCGGATCCATCTCCTCCTTGCGCCCCGCGTAGACCACGCCCTTGATGTCTGACACCCAGATGTTCTCCATCTTAATGCCCAGACTCACCAGAAGGTCGAGGCAGGCGAGCGCCGCAGCGCCCGCGCCGGAAACCACGAGCTTAACCTTGGCGATGTCCTTGCCGACCACGCGCAGGCCGTTCAAGATCGCCGCGCCGACGATGATGGAGGTGCCGTGCTGGTCGTCGTGGAACACCGGTATCTTCATGCGCTCGCGCAGCATTTTTTCGACGTAAAAGCACTCCGGCGCTTTGATGTCCTCGAGGTTGATGCCGCCGAAAGTGGGCTCCAGCGCGGCAATCACCTCGACCAGCTTGACCGGGTCGAGTTCGTTCACCTCGATGTCGAAGCAATCGATGCCGGCGAACTTCTTGAACAGCACCGCCTTGCCTTCCATCACCGGCTTCGCGGCGAGCGGCCCGATCGCGCCCAGGCCCAGCACCGCCGTGCCGTTGGTGATGACGCCGACGAGGTTGCCGCGCGCGGTCAGGTTGCGCGCCTCGGCCGGATCGCGCACGATCTCCTCGCACGCCATGGCCACGCCCGGCGTATACGCCAGGCCAAGGTCGCGCTGGTTGATCAGCCCCTTGGTCGGCGTGACCGAAATCTTGCCCGGCTTGGGCAGGCGGTGATAGTCGAGGGCGGCCTTGCGCAGTTGGTCTTCCATGAGTCTTCCCGGGGTGCAAAAACCTGCTGTCGAAGGGGCGAATTATAGTCCTGCGCTCGACGGAACGCTAAAGTTGGTCTGAACACGAGGGGGCCTGGTGAAGCAGTGGGGGCCTTCCCTTCCAACCCGGCCCTGGTGAATTTCCCAAGTCAGACGGCGCTCTGACTGCGTCACGGGCTGAATCAGAGCTGCGCTAATGCCGGGGCGCGGCTTGGTGCGACGGCTGACTGCTGGATGACTGCGTGAATGTGCAAAAACCGTTCGAGCGACAGGCTCGACCGATGTCATAATTGCGGCATGAAGCTCGCTCGCAGGATGACTGAAATCCAGCCTTTCCAGGTAATGGAAATCTGGAACCGCGCCAGGGAATTGGAGGCGCAGGGCAAGCGCATCATCCAGATGCAGATCGGCGAGCCCGATTTCACCGCGCCCGATCCGGTGATCGCGGCATCCATCGAGGCCTTGAAGCAGCATCCCATCCATTACACCTCGGCGGTCGGTATGCCGCTGCTGCGCCGCGCGATTTCGCACCATTACCGCGAGCGCTATCACCTGGAGGTGCCGGCCTCCCGCATCGCGGTCACGGCCGGCGCTTCGGGCGCGCTCTTGATCGCAGCAGGCGTACTGGTCAATCCCGGCGACGAGTTCCTGATGCCCGACCCCGCCTACCCGTGCAACCGCCATTTCGTGCGCTTTTTCGAGGGCGAGGTCAAAAGCATCCCGGTCGGGCCGCAAACGCAGTATCAACTGACGCGCGAACTGATCGAAGCCAACTGGTCGGGGAAAACGCGCGGTGTGCTCATCGCCTCCCCGTCCAATCCCACCGGGACCATGATCGCGCCGGCCGAGATGGGCGCCATAATCGAGGCGGTGCACGCACGCGGCGGAGTGGCGATCGTGGACGAAATCTACCAGGGGCTCACCTACGCGAGCGCGTTTGAGACTGCGCTCGCGCACTCGGACCGCATTTTCGTGGTGAACAGCTTTTCCAAGTATTTCAGCATGACCGGCTGGCGCCTGGGCTGGCTGGTGGTGCCTGAGGACTGCGTGCGCGAGGTCGAGACGTTCGCGCAGAACGCTTTCATCTGCCCTTCGACGCCGGCGCAATACGCGGGCATTGCCGCCTTCGCCCCGGAGACGACTGCCATTCTGGAGGCGCGCCGCGCCGAGTTCAGGCGGCGGCGGGATTTTCTGGTGCCGGCGCTGCGCGAGCTCGGGTTCTCCATTCCGGTAACCCCCGAGGGGGCGTTCTACATTTACGCCGGAATCGAGCGCTTCGCCCCGGACAGCGGGAAATTCGCCCTGGACGTGCTGGAGGAAGCCGGCGTGGCAATCACGCCGGGCAAGGATTTCGGCACCAATCAGGCCGCGCGCTACGTGCGCTTTGCGTATACGCGCTCGCTGGACGACTTGCAGGAAGGCGTGCGGCGGCTGCGCAAATTTCTAGCAGGCGGCTGAAGAGCGCTTCCCGAGCCAGGAGCCGGAGGGGGGTATCCAAGATCGCCGATTGCTTACGGATGCGCTTTTCATCCGTAAGCAATCGGCGATCCGCGCGGACGGGTCGCCGTCCGCGCAAGTTCGATCGCCGCAGTTCGATGTGTCGCCCTACGTCGATCGATACTGACGTAGCGGCCATTGCGCGCTGCGCGCGCCAACCATGTTTTTGGTACAAATGAAAAGCGTATCCGTACCAAAAACATGGTTATGGATAAAAGCAAGGTCGGAGGCGCCATTTGAGTCGCCACATATACAGCCGCTGCTTCAGGAAATCGTTTTGTTGAGCAGCGCGCGCGCTTCGTCGATCACTTCGCTCGCGCTGATGCCGATCGATCCCTTGCCATCTTGCGCCAGAGCGTCGGCCGCCGCACCGTGCAGCCAGACCGCCGCCGCGCTTGCCGCGCGCGCAGTTGCGCCTTGCGCAATCAGCGAGGCGATCATGCCGGTGAGCACGTCGCCCATGCCGGCCGAGGCCATGCCGGGATTGCCGCTTGCGTTGATCAGCCAGGTTGCGTCCGGGCTGGCGATAATGCTGCCGTTGCCCTTCAATACGGCGATGGCGCGGTAGCGCTGCGCCAGCTCGATTGCCGCTTTGACGCGGTCGGCCTGCACTTCCGCGGTGGCGCAGCCGAGCAGGCGCGCCGCTTCTGCCGGATGCGGCGTAAGCACGCTCGGCGCGGCACGCTTTGGCAGCCGCGTCTGCAGGGTCTTGCTCGCCGCGATCAGATTGAGCGCGTCGGCGTCGAGCACCAGCGGGACGTCGGCATCGAGCACTTCGCGCAGCAGTTGCTCGGCCGACTTGACGGTGCCCATGCCGGGGCCGGCGGCAAAAACCGTGATCATCCCCGCCTCGAGCAGTTCGCGCGGCGCGCGCAGCATCAGTTCGGGCTGGGCGTAGTCGAGATCGGGCGGCTGGTCGGTCAGGAGCCCCAGAAACACCTTGCCCGCGCCGAGCTTGAGTGCGGCGCGCCCGGTGAGAACTGCCGCGCCGACCATGCCGTAGGCGCCGCCAAGCACGCCTACGCTGCCGGCGTTGCCCTTGTGGAAATTGCGCGGCCGCGGCTGTACGCATTGCAGCAGCGCCGGTCCCGTCGTCGCGCCTTTGTTTGCGAGCATCGGCCCGACGTCGAGGCCGAGATCGGCGACGCGGATTTCACCGCAGTGATCCGGGCCATCCAGCGTGAGCAGGCCGGGTTTTAGCGCAATAAAGGTGATGCAGTGGGTGGCGCGCAGGGCCGTGCCCATCACGGCGCCGGTATCGGCGTTGATGCCGCTGGCGATGTCCAGCGCGAGCTTGGATCCGGGCAGGCGGTTGATGCCCGCGATGAGTTCGGCGTAGCCGCCTTCGAGCGCTCGCGCAAGGCCGATGCCGAACAGGCCGTCCACCACCAGGTCCGGCCGCAGCGCCGCCGGCGGCGCGGCATAGGTATTGCCCCCGCACGCGCGCCATTTCCTGAGCGCGCCGAGCGCATCTTCGGACAGCTGATGTTCGTCGCCGGCGAATACCAGCTCGACGCGGTAGAACCAACGCTTGAGCTGCGCCGCCACCTCGAACGCGTCGCCGCCGTTGTTGCCGGGGCCGGCGAGCACCAGCACATTCCTGCCGTACTCGCCGAGCAATTCGCGCGCGTATTCGGCTGCGGCGAGGCCGGCGAGTTGCATCAGCGGCGGGGCGCCGGCGCGCAGAGCGGCGATGCGCTCCAGCGCGCGGATGTCCTCGGTGAGGTAGACGGGCTGGTCGCTGTCGTCGCGCATCAGGCTGGGCGCATCAGCTCTTGCCCAGCATGCGCTGCGGCAAGTACGTCACGATGTCGGGGAAAATCCAGATGATCGCGACCGCGATCACCATCAGAAAGAAAAACGGCAGGGCGTGCTTGCCGATTGAGAAAATATCCTTGCCGGTCATGCCTTGCAGCACGTACAGGTTGAAGCCCACGGGCGGGGTGATCTGGGCCATTTCCACCACCAGGACGATGAAAATGCCGAACCACAGCAGGTCGATATGCGCCGCCTGCACCGTGGGCAGGATGACCGCGGCGGTGAGCACCACCATGGAAATGCCGTCGAGAAAGCAGCCCAGCACGATATATAGCAGCGTCAGCACCGCGATCAGCATGACCGGGGATAGAGCCTGCCCGGTGATCCAGGCCGCCATCGCCGTGGGAATGCCGGTGAATCCCATGGCCGTGGTGAGGAAGGCGGCGCCGGTGAGAATGAAGGCGATCATGCAGGAGGTGCGCATGGCCCCCATGACGCTGCCGTGGAACGTCTCCCAGTCGAGCGAGCCGGAGACCAGGGACAGGAGGAGCGAGCCCACCACGCCCAGCACCGCCGCTTCGGTGGGCGTGGCGACGCCGCTGTAGATCGAGCCGATCACCGCGGCGATCAACAGCACCGTGGGAATGAGCAGGCGCGAGGCGTAGAGCTTTTGCGCGAAGCTCATGTGTATGTCCGAGGGCGGGGTCTTGTCGGGGTTGAGCAAAGCCCACAGAATGATGTAGCCGGAGAACAGGCTCATGAGCATGATGCCGGGCAGCACGCCGGCGATGAACAGCCGCGCGATGGAGACGTCGGCAGCGACGCCGTAGACGATCATGATGATGGAGGGCGGAATCAGCAGCCCCAGCGTGCCGGCGCCGGCAAGCGAACCGATGACCATGGGTTCATGGTAGCCGCGCTTGAGCAGTTCCGGCACGGTCATTTTGCCGATGGTGGCGGCGGTGGCGGCGGACGAGCCGGAAATCGCGGCGAAAATACCGCAGCCGATGACGTTGCAATGCATCAACCTTCCCGGCAATGCGGTGAGCCAGGGTGCGAGGCCGCGGAACATGTCTTCGGAAATGCGGCTGCGGAACAGGATCTCGCCCATCCAGATGAACAGCGGCAGCGCGGTAAGCGACCAACTCGCACTCGATCCCCATACCGTGGTGGCCATGAGTTTGCCTACCGGGGTGGAGGTAAAGAGTTCCATCGCTGCCCAGCCCATGGCGAGCAGCACGATGGCAATCCACACGCCGCCGGCGAGCAGCAGCGCGAGCATGCCGAGCAGGAACAGCGTGATGCCGAGCGTGTTCATGGCGCTAGATGTTTTCCGACATCGCGATTTTCTTGCTTTGTTCGGCTGCCAGGTAGGACGGTGTGCCGCCCGCGAGCACCGCGACGAGGTCGTCGAACAGCGCAATCGACATGATGAGGAGACCCAGGGCCATGCCGCTTTGCGGCAACCACAGCGGCACCGGCACCAGACCCTGCGACACGTCATTGATCGCGTACGAGGTCCAGGCCATGTCGATCGCATACCAGGCGAAAAAGCCGATCAGGAAAGTGCTCGCCGTCAGACACAGCGTTTCGAGCAGCCGGCGCTTGCCGCCGCTGAAGCGGTCGACGACCAGCGCCACGCGGATGTGCTCGTTACGGCGATAGGTGTGTGCAAGCCCAAGAAAAGAAGACGCGGCCATGCAGAAGCCGGCGAAATCGTCGAAAGAATACGCCGCGAAGCCGAGCAGGCGCCCGCAGATCTGCGCCAGTGACAGCACTGCGATGAGGATCAAAAAAACTCCGGCGAAAACGCCGGAGCCGAGGTAGAGCCATTCAAGGCTTTTTCTCATTGTTGTTATGTGGGAGCGAGCTTGCTCGCGAACGCACTGCGCAATACTCAACAAGGCCTAGCGCAGTTCGTTCAGGATGGCCTGCGCCTCCGGACCGGTCTTGGACACCCACTGCTGCGCCATGGTCTTGCCGATGGCGTTCAGTTCGCCCGCCAGTTTGGCGTTCGGCTTCTGCACGCTGATGCCCTTGGCGGCCATGGTCTTCATATAGCTCTGGTTCTCGGCGGCGCTGGTGGCCCAGCCGCGTTCCTCGGCCTTGGCTGCGGCGTCCACCACCGCCTTTTGCACCGCCGGGTCGAGCTTGGCGAACGCGGCCTTGTTCACGATCACGATGTTTTGCGGCAGGAACGCTTCGGTGTCGTAATAGTACTTGAGGTAATCCCAGGCCTGCGTGTCGACGCCGGTGGAGCCCGACGTGATCATCGCGTCCACCAGGCCGGTGAGAAAGGCCTGCGGAACCTCCGGCACCTGCACCGTGGTCGGAATTGCGCCGATCTGTTTGGCGAATTCCGAGGTGTTCGGGCTGTAGGTGCGGAATTTTGTGCCTTTCAGGTCGGCGATGGAATTCAATGGTTTCTTGGTATAGATGCCTTGCGGCGGCCACGGCACCGAGTAGAGCAGCTTGATGCCTTGCGCGTCGAGGCGTTTGTCGATGTACGGATGCGCCACCCGCCACAGTTTTTTCGCGGCGGCGTAGTTGGGCGCAAGAAACGGATTCGAGTCGAAGGCGAAAATCGGGTTCTCGTTCGACAATACCGAAACCAGCAGTTCGCCGATATTGACCTGGCCCGTCTGCACCGCACGCTTGATCTCCGGGTGCTTGATCAGCGAAGCATTGCTGTGGACCACGATCTCGAGTTTGCCGCCGCTGGCCGCCCTGACATCGTCGGCGAACTGTTTTACGTTCTTGGTATGGAAGTTGCCGTCAGGATAGGGTGTAGGCATGTCCCACTTGGTCTGCGCCTGCAGGCTGCCGGTTGCGAGGCCGGCGATGAGCACGGCGAACAGCGCTTGCTTCAGTTTCATGTTTGCTCTCCTCTGTTGATGCTGCTGTATGCGATTTCTTCTTCAGAGCTCATAACAAGATGAGGGGATACATTCCCTCATGCTCCCCTAATTCAGGGGCCGTTTCGATAATTCTGAAACGGTCTCTCAGGTCCTGCCCGCGATTTCCACGACCTGTTCTGCCAGCGCGAGCGACGCGGTCAGTCCGGGTGATTCGATGCCGAACAGATTGACCAGCCCCTGCACGCCGTGTTCGGCCGGCCCCTGAATCAGAAAATCGCCGGCTGGCTTCCCGGGGCCATCCAGCTTGGGTCGGATGCCCGCGTATCCAGGTGCCAGTTGCCCGTCCCTGAGTCCCGGCCAGTAATCGCGTATCGCCCGATAAAAACCATCGGCGCGGCGCAAGTCAACATCGTAGTCTATTTCCGCTATCCATTCCACGTCCGGCCCGAAGCGCGCCTGCCCGGCCAGATCCAGCGTCAGGTGTACGCCCAGGCCGGCTGCCTCCGGCACCGGGTAGATAAGATGAGTGAAGGGCGAGCGCCGGGCGAGGCTGTAGTAGTTGCCCTTGGCATAATGACAGGGCGGAACTTTTCCCTGCGGGAATCCGCGCACCGCGGCCGCGACGCGTTGCGCCATGAGCCCGGCGCTGTTGACCACCGTGTGCGCGCATATCCGCATCGGCTCCGCTCCGCCGACGTCGAGCACGATGCCCCCCGCCTCCAACGCGCCGCCGGTCACCGGGCTGTGCAGTGCGAGCATGGCGCCATGGTCCTCGGCGTCGCCCTGGCAGGCGAGCATCAGGCCGTGGCTGTCGATGATGCCGGTCGAGGGCGAGTAGAGGGCAGCGACGCAGCGCAGCTCCGGCTCCATCGCGCGGGCTTCATCCGCGGCCAGCAGGCGCAGATCGCGCACGCCGTTGGCCGCGGCATGGGTCTGTATCCTGTGCAGCGCCGCGATCTGGTCCGCTGCCGTGGCGACGATCAGCTTGCCGCAGCGGCGGTGCCCGACGCCGTGCTCTTCGCAGTACGGGTAGAGCAGTTGCTTGCCTGCCACGCACAGGCGCGCCTTTTGCGAGCCGGGCGGGTAGTAGATGCCGGCGTGGATGACTTCGCTGTTGCGCGAACTGGTTTCGGTGCCGATCGCGCCGGCAGCCTCAAGGACAACGACCTCGCGGCCGGCGAGCGCCAGCGCCCGTGCACATGCCAGTCCGACTACCCCTGCACCGATTACAACGCAGTCTACTCGTTCCATCAATCTAAAAACCCACCCTCGCGCTGATGCCGAATGGCGAGAATAATCGCGGCATCGCGCTCTATGTCGTAATTGTATAGCGCCACATAACCAGTGCGCCCGCGCGAAATGAGCAACTCCCGGTAGTCATGTTCCGCTGGCCTGCCGACGAGAGGATGATTTTTGAGAATTTTCAGGCCGCCGGTCAGTTTACCTGCCGTGGCGCTGGCGGCAACGGGATCCGATTCCATCAAGAATTCCGCCAAGCGCTCGATGTCTTGCAACGCCGAAGGAGAAAATACGAGCCGCGTCACGGGCAATGCTTAGAGCTTGACAGCCTTAGGACGTTTGGCGCGCTTGCCTTTGAGCTTGTCTTGCAGATAGCCGAACACTTCGTCGGCGTCATACACCAGGCCGTATTGCGCGACCTCCTGCGCCGCAGCATGCGCCGCGGCTACGAATACTCTACGCCGCTCGGCCAACGCCGTTTGCGCCGCGAGGGCTTCGACCATGAAGGCGTGCGGCGATTTGCCGGCGTCCGCGGCGGCCGCTGCAATGCGCTCCTTCAGTTCTTCCGGCAGTTTGAGGGTAGTAGTAGTAGACATAGCTCGCTCCCGCTGTATGGTGTCACCAAAGTATCACCATCGGTGTAGAGCGTCAAGCCGGACGCCGCGCTGGCTTGGAACAGCAATCTAACCGCCGAGGTTCCGGCTTAAAATGGCCGGCGATATGTTCATGCGGGATAATTTTGCCCGCACCGCAGGCGTTGCAGCGTTAAAGAATAGCCAGTTGGCTATTCTTCAGATCGGTGATGAGCATTGCTCCGGGCGCGTGGGTGATGCAGAACTCCGGTTTGGCTTCGGCGACGACCGCTTGCGGGGTTACTCCGCAGGCCCAGAACAGGGGCAGTTCGTCCGCCGCCACCTCCACCGCATCGCCCCAGTCCGGTTGCCTGAGGTCGCGGATGCCGATCAGGTCCGGTTTGCCGATATGCACGGGTGCGCCGTGCACGCCGGGAAAGCGCGAGGTGATCTGGATCGCGCGGATGGCGTCGGACGGTTTGAACGGGCGCATCGACACCACCAGCGGACCATGGAACGGGCCTGCGACAATAGTCTGCAAGCTGGTCCTATACATGGGCACGTTTTGCCCGCGGGCGACATGCTTGAGCGGCAGTCCATCCTCCAGCAGCGCCCATTCGAACGAGAACGAACAACCGAGGATGAAGGTCACCAAGTCGTCGCGCCAGAGGTGGCCGACGTCGGTCGGCTCTTCCACCATCTCGCCGCGCCTGAACACGCGGTAGCGCGGCACGTCGCTGCGCATGTCGATATCGGCGCCGAGCGCGGGCAGCGCCGGGTCGCCCGGCTCGGACACCGCGAGCAGCGGGCAGGGTTTCGGGTTTGCCTGGCAGAAACGCAGGAAGTCGAAGGCGAGGTCGGCGGGCAGGATGACGACATTGCCCTGCACGCAGCCGGGCGCGAGCCCCGAGGTGTGGCCCGCGATTTCGCCGCGGCGTATGCGCTGCCTGATTGCCTGCGCTTCGCCGGGTGCATGTTCGGTGCGGTTCATCGTGAACGAGCGTGATATGATTTCCGCATCCTAGCAGAAGCCCATGGGCGCGTGAATCAAACGAAGAGGCCATTTCAGAATTATCGAAATGGTCCCTGATCCAGGGGAGCAGGAGGGGAGGCATCCCCCATTTTCAAATGATCTCTGACTCTGGCGCGGCCGCGATATTTCCCATGACTCAGCAACGCTGGCAATTCTGGATCGATCGCGGCGGCACCTTCACCGACGTCGTCGCGCGCCGCCCCGATGGCGGCATCGTTACGCACAAGCTGCTGTCGGAGAATCCGGAGCATTACCGCGACGCGGCCCTCGCCGGCATCCGCCATCTGCTTGGCGTCGCCGCCGGCGCTGCCATTCCGGGGGAGAAAATCGACGCCGTGAAAATGGGCACCACCGTCGCTACCAATGCGCTTCTGGAAAGAAAGGGCGAGCGCACGGTGCTCGCCATCACCCGGGGTTTTCGCGATGCCCTCAGGATCGCCTACCAGAACCGGCCGAAGATTTTCGCCCGCCACATCGTCCTGCCCGAGTTGCTCTACAGCAAGGTGGTCGAAATCGAAGAGCGCGTTGGCGCGCACGGAGACGTGTTGACGCCGCTCGCCATCGCGCCGACGCGGCGCGATCTGCAGGCTGCCTATGGCGAAGGCTATCGCTCCATCGCGATCGTGTGCATGCACGGCTATCGTTACCCGGCGCACGAGAAAGAGGTTGCGGCGATGGCGCGCGCCATCGGCTACGGCCAGGTCTCGGTATCGCACGAGGTCAGCCCGATGATGAAGCTCGTCAGCCGCGGCGACACCACAGTGGTCGATGCCTATCTTTCGCCGATCCTGCGGCGCTATGTCGGGCAGGTGGCCGCCGAATTGGAAGGCGTGCGCCTGATGTTCATGCAATCGAACGGCGGTTTGACCGATGCGCGCCGCTTCCAGGGCAAGGACTCGATCCTGTCCGGCCCGGCGGGCGGCATCGTCGGCGCCGTGCGCACCTCGCTCCTCGCAGGATTCGACAAGATCATCGGCTTCGACATGGGCGGGACTTCGACCGACGTATCGCACTATGCCGGCGAATTCGAGCGCGCCTTCGACACCCAGGTCGCGGGCGTACGCATGCGCGCGCCGATGATGAGCATCCACACGGTGGCGGCGGGCGGAGGCTCGATCCTGCATTTCGACGGCGCGCGCTACCGCGCCGGCCCGGATTCGGCAGCGGCCAACCCCGGGCCTGCCTCCTACCGCAAGAACGGCCCTCTGGCCGTTACCGACTGCAACGTCATGCTGGGCAAAATCCAGCCGAAGTTTTTCCCGTGGGTATTCGGGCCCGGCGGCGACGAGCCGCTCGATGCGGGCGTAGTGCGGCGCAAATTCGCCGATCTGACGCGCGAAATCAAGCAGGCCACGGGCGATTCGCGCACGCCGGAGCAGGTGGCCGAGGGCTACGTCGACATCGCCGTGGGCAACATGGCCAATGCGATCAAACAGATTTCGGTGCAGCGCGGCCACGACGTCACCGAATACACGCTATGTTGCTTCGGCGGCGCGGCCGGCCAGCACGCCTGCCTGGTGGCCGATGCGCTGGGCATGACGCGGGTGTTCATCCACCCGCTCGCCGGCGTGCTCTCGGCCTACGGCATGGGCCTCGCGGACATCACCGCCATGCGCGAGCAGGCAGTCGAGGTGAAGCTGGGGCAGGCCAGCTTGAACCGGCTGGCCGGGACGCTGGAGAAGCTCGCGATTCCCGCAGGCGATGAAGTTCTGCGCCAGGGCGTGGCGCGGGAGCGCATGCGCATCGTCCGGCGCGTGCACTTGCGCTACGACGGCACCGACTCCGCGCTGGTCGTCGAATTCGGCTCGATCGCGCAGATGGTCAAGCAGTTCGAAGCGGCGTATCGCAAGCGCTACTCTTTCCTCATGCCCAAGCGCGCGCTGCTCGCGGAAGCCGTATCGGTCGAGGCGATCGGGATGTCCGACGCGCCGGCAGAAGTTGCGCCCGCCGCGCGCACGCGCAGCGGACCGCCGCCGGCGGCAGATACCGTGGACATGCACACCGGCGGAATATCGCACCGCACGCCGGTATTCCGGCGCGAGGAACTGCAACCGGGGGACAGGATCAAGGGGCCGGCGATCATCGCCGAGGCCAACGCCACCACCGTGGTCGAGCCCGGCTGGCAAGCCGAAGTGACCCGGCTCGACCATCTGGTGCTCAAGCGTGTCGAGGCGCGCCCCGTGCGCGTCGCCATCGGCACCACGGTGGATCCGGTGATGCTGGAGGTGTTCAACAACCTGTACATGTCGATCGCGGAACAGATGGGCCTGCGGCTGGAGGCTACCGCCTACTCGGTCAACATCAAGGAGCGGCTCGATTTCTCCTGCGCACTGTTCGATGCCCAAGGCCAGCTCATCGCCAACGCGCCGCACCTGCCGGTACATCTGGGCTCGATGGGCGAATCGATCAAGACGGTGATGCGCGAAAACTCGGGCAGGATCAAGCCGGGCAACATCTATATGCTCAATGCGCCATACAACGGCGGCACGCACCTGCCCGATATCACCGTGATCACTCCCGTGTTCGACGACGCCGGCAAGGAGATACTCTTCTACGTCGGCTCGCGCGGCCATCATGCCGACGTCGGCGGTATCACCCCCGGTTCGATGCCGCCCGACAGCAAGGTGGTGGAAGAGGAGGGCGTGCTGATCGACAACTTCCTGCTGGTCGAAGAAGGGCGACTGCGCGAGGAGGAGACGGTCGCGCTTCTCGGATCGGGCAAATACCCCGCGCGCAACATCGAGCAGAATCTCGCCGACCTGCGCGCGATGATCGCGGCCAACGAGAAGGGCGTGCAGGAACTGCGCCGCATGGTCGAGCATTTCGGCCTCGATGTGGTGCACGCCTATATGCGGCACGTGCAGGACAATGCCGAGGAGGCGGTGCGCCGCGTGATCGACGTGCTCAAGCCGGGCGAGTTCAGCTATGAGATGGACAATGGCGGAGTGATCCGCGTCAGGATCAGCATCGACCGCGTTGCACGCAGCGCGACCATCGACTTCACCGGCACCTCGGCCCAGATGCCGAACAATTTCAACGCGCCCTCGGCCGTATGCATGGCGGCGGTGCTGTACGTGTTCCGCACGCTGGTGGACGACGACATTCCGCTCAATGCGGGCTGCCTGAAGCCGCTCAACGTGGTCATTCCCGAAGGCAGCATGCTGCGGCCGCGCTATCCGGCCGCGGTGGTCGCGGGCAATGTCGAGACTTCGCAATGCATTACGGATGCCCTCTACGGCGCGCTCGGGGTGATGGGCGCGTCCCAGGGCACGATGAACAATTTCACTTTCGGCAACGCCGAGCACCAGTATTACGAGACCATCTGCGGCGGCTCGGGCGCAGGCGAGGGTTTCGACGGCACCGATTGCGTCCACACGCACATGACCAACACCCGGCTCACCGACCCCGAGGTGCTCGAATGGCGCTTTCCGGTGATGCTGGAGAGTTTCGAGATCCGCCGCGGTTCGGGCGGTGAGGGCAAGTGGCGCGGCGGCGACGGCGCCGTGCGGCGGGTGCGTTTTCTCGAAGCCATGACGGCAGCGATCCTGTCCGGGCACCGGCGCATTCCTCCCTATGGCATGGCCGGCGGCGAACCGGGCAAGGTCGGGCGCAATTGGGTCGAGCGCGTCGATGGCAGCATGCTCAAGCTTGCAGGCGCGGACAAGGCGGAATTGGTGCCGGGCGAAGTGTTCGTCATCGAGACCCCTGGCGGCGGGGGCTATGGAACGCCGGGCGCCTGAATGCCACAGAATATGGCGGGCACGCCCCTCCTGTTCCCCGGATGCGGGCTTAACCGCGGCCGCACACAGTGTGTTTGCGTCCGGCTGGTTCGATTTTACCTGCTCGCATGCGGCCTGCGTCTGCGGGGGGCGGATCCCGGACGTGAAGTATTGCCTATCGGGTCGATTGCAGATTCCCTATAATCAGTCGCTTGGAAGGGAAGCGTTCAGCCACTGAGGCAGCATGGATCGCAGAACAGTCTTTACCAAAACCGCGAAAGGCCTGATGGAGGCGACTGGAAAAACCAGCGTCCTCTCGCGCGATATGCGTGCGCTTCTCAAGGAGATAGACGGCAAGGCCACGGTGGGTGAAGTGCAGACCAGGCTCGGCAAGGTGCCGGAGGCCAAGCTGCAGGAAGCACTGAACGTGCTCGCCAAGGCCGACTTCATCCGCGAATTCAAGCAGCCGCAGGCGGCACCGCCGCCCAAAGGCCCCGCTGCGCGCGACGATATGGACCTCGACTTTACCGTAGCGATTCCCACGTTATCGACCATCGCCAAGCAAGCCGAGGAAGCTGCGGGGCAGAAAGCTCAAACGGCCGCCGCAGCCGAGGCCGCTGCGCGCGCCAAGGCAGAAGTGGAAGCGCGGGCCAGGGCCGCGGCAGGCGCCGCGCGGGCACGAGCCGAGGCCGAAGCCCGAGCCAAAGCAGAGGCGCTGGAGAAGGCCGCGGCCGCGGCAAAAGCGCACGCGAAACGAGGCGCGGAAGAACCGGCGCGTATCGAGGCCGAGGCACGCGCGCGCAAAGAAGGCGAGGGAGCGGGGGACGAGGAGCTGGAGGCGTTCTTCGAGGTGCGCGAACGCCAGGAGGCCGAAGAAAAGGCCAGGCGCGAAGCCGAGGGGCAGGCGCGAAGGGAAGCGGAAGAGCGGGCCAGGGCGCAAGAACAAGCGCGCATCGAAGCCGAAGCGCGCGCGCGCAAAGAAGCCGAGGAAGCGGAGCGCAGGGCACGCGAGGAAGCCGAGCGCAAGGCGAAGGAAGCGGCGGAGCGCGCGCGCCAGGAGGCCCAAGAAAGGGCCAGGCGCGAAGCAGAGGAAAAGGCGCGCAGGGAAGCGGAAGAGCGGGCCAAGGCGCAAGAACAGGCGCGCATCGAGGCCGAGGCACGCGCGCGCAAACTAGCCGAGGAGGCCGAGCGCAAGGCGAAGGAAGAAGCGGAGCACGCGCGCAAAGTGGCCGAGGAAGCGGAGCGCAAGGCACGCGAAGAAGCCGAGCGCAAGGCGAAGGAAGAAGCGGAGCGCAAGGCACGCGAAGAAGCCGAGCGCAAGGCGAAGGAAGAGGCGGAGCGCGCGCGCCGGGAGGCCGAGGAAAAGGCGCGGCGCGAAGCCGAGGAAAAGGCGCGCAGGGAAGCCGAAGAGCGCGCCAAGGCGCAAGAGCAGGCGCGCATCGAAGCCGAGGCGCGTGCACGTAAAGAAGCCGAGGAGCGCGCGCGCGTCGAAGCCGAACTGAAGGCCAGACTCGAAGAGGAGCGCAAGGCGCGCGAGGAAGCGGAACGCAGGGCGAAGGAACAGGCGGAACGCGAGCGCAAACAGGCTGAGGAAAAAGCGCGGCGCGAAGCCGATGAATTGCGCGCAAAACTGGAGGAGGAGCGCAAGGCGCGCGAGGAAGCGGAGCGCAAGGCGAAGGAACAGGCGGAACGCGAGCGC
>JADGRR010000154.1 GCA_017880745.1 Burkholderiales bacterium | reverse complement strand
CAGCGCCCACCAGAAATTCGCCACCAGCACCCCCGACAGGGCAACGCCCACGCACAGCGCCTCCAGTACCACGCCGGCGAGCATGACGCTGAGCACACCGAAGCGCCTGATCAGAGACCCGGTGAAGAATGAGGGTGCGAACATGCCGATCACGTGCCATTCGATCACCAGCGCGGCCGAGCTGTAGGCGTGGCCGCACAGCCCCATCGCGAGCGGCGTCGCGGTCATGAGCAGGCTCATCACGCCGTATCCCAGAGCCGAACCGGTCACGGCGACGATGAAAGCAGGCTGGGCCATAATTTGCGCCAGCGGCCGGACCGGCTCGTGGCGCTCGGCGACGCTGGGCTGGGGAATGCGGATGAACGCGAGCAGCGCCATGGTGATTAGGCAAAATACGATGAGCGAGGCGTAGGCGCCGAGAAAGGGCACGGCGAACATGTCCCTGGTGTGCTTGCTCATCTCCGGACCGATGATGCCGCCGACGAGGCCGCCGGTCATTACCAGCGAGATGGCTCTGGCCTTGAAATTGTGACTGGCCGCATCGGCGGCGGCGAAGCGATAATACTGGCCGAAGGCATTGTAGACCCCCAGCACCAGCACGCCTGCGCACAACAGCCAGAAACTATGCAGCCACAGGGCAAGGCAGCACACGCCGGCGCCCACGATACCCATCGAAGTGCCGACCTGGAACCCGGTCTGCCGGCCGAACCGCTTCATGAAAAATGAGGCCGGCAGCGTGGTCAGCGCCGCGCCGACCACGTAGGCGGTGGCGGGCAGAGTGGCCAGCATCTTGTTGTCGGCCAGAGAGAAACCGGCAAGCGCCGCCAGCGAAATCAAGGTGACGTTGTTGGTAAACAGCATCGCCTGGCAGCCGGCGAGCAGGGCGACGTTCTTCGTGGCGTTTTCCATGGAAGGGGGCGCATTGTGCCCCCGCTGGTCAGGGGTGAAGCGCATCGGCCGGCTGACGAAAGGAAGGATTATAGAAGACGCGGCGCGATCGCACCACGGCAAACAGGCATTGCCCTCCGGGAATGGTATCAACAAGGGCGCCCCGGAACGGGCGGGGAGCCTTCCCTTCCTGCTTGACCGCGTGTAAATCGCCGGGGGCACAGGAAGCTGTGATTGCATTGCGGACCTGACCCAGCTTCCCTGCGGGATTGTCACACGATACCGATTGACAAATTCCACAGGCTGATTCATTCTCGCGCTGCGTATCCCGCACAAGAGCACGCGTAGTCGCCATCAATCACTTTAGGAGAGGAAACTCATGGCCACAAAGAAAAAGGCAGCAACCAAGAAAACCGCTAGCAAAAAGACTGCTAGCAAAAAACCGGTTAAGGCAAAAGTCAAACGCAAGCCAAACGCGGCGTTCATGAAACCGATGACCCCGAGTGCCTCGCTCGGCGCGGTAATCGGCGCAGGCCCAATGCCCCGCACCGAAGTGACCAAAAAAATCTGGGCCTACATCAAGAAGAACAAACTCCAGGACGCCAAGAACCGGCGCATGATCAATGCCGACGACAAGCTCAAAGACGTGTTCAGCGGCAAGAAGCAGGTGTCGATGTTCGAAATGACCAAGCTGGTCAGCAAGCACCTGAAGTAGAGATCCGCCTGCCTCACGCGACAAGGGCGGCCCCGAGCCGCCCTTGTCGTTTCCGCGTCATCGGCATTGCGCCTACGCACAATTCCGCGACGGGAAGATTGCTGCTGTTGTATCAGGCAGCCTCTGAAATGGGGACATCCTAGGGGACCGAGGTATGGGGCGGAACCCATCCTTTTCCGCCAGGCCCCCTTATTCCGCACCCTGCTGACGCTCTCCGGAGTTCGACGCTTCCTGGCAATGCCCGAGCGACCCCTTACTTGTTCGCAGTCTTCTGCTTGTAATCGGCCACCGCCTTCTTAAGCTCGCTATATTCCTCGCAGCCGAACGTGCAGAGCTGGTCCAGCTGCTTCAGCTGTTCCTCGGCCTTGGCCAGATTGTTGACCATCAGGTAAGCCTCGCCCATGTATTCGTGCGCGCCGCGATGCTTGGGATTGAGCCGCAGGGCCTCTTCGTAGTGCCTGAAAGCCAAATCGAACTGTCCCGATTTGCGGTAGGAGTAGCCGAGATAGTTGTGCGCATTGGCATTGCCCGGATCCTTTGCCACGACCTTGTTGAAAGCGTCCAGCGCGGTTTGCCAGTTCATGGCCTCGGCCGCTTTTTTGCCGGCGGCATAATTCGGATCCTCGGGCGGTGCCATCCACCAGGAGGGGAAGCTGTCGCCACCCCCTCCGGCGGCAACAGCCGCCGGTGCAGAAAGCGTCAACGCAGTCAGCAGGGACAGCGCCCAAAAAACATGGTTCAGCATGATTTTCTCCTTGAATTTGGTGCGGACTCAAGTACAGAATGGCACCCATGACCGCTGCTAGGCAATTGAAATGAAAGCAACCATGGCCTACTTGTTGTTAACACCCCTGCTGTCGCTTTTATTCCTCTCCGGCACGACAGCCGCGCTGGCCCAGGCGCTTAATCACCAACAGGCGCTGCAGTCGCTTTCCCACGCGGATGTGCAAGTGCGGCGCAAGGCCGCCGACCGGCTGGGCGAGATCGGCGTGATGAGCGATACCGCGGCACTGCAGCGAGCGCTACGCGATGCCGACGAAGGCACGCGCGAACATGCCGAACAGGCAATGTGGCAAATCTGGGGCCGATCCGGCGACCCGCGAGTCGACGGGCTGTACCGGATCGGCGTCGAGCAGATGGGCGGCGGAGAATTGCAGAAGGGCATCGCCACCTTCACCCGCATCATCGAACTGAAGCCCGATTTCGCCGAAGGCTGGAACAAGCGCGCCACGCTGTATTTTCTCACCGGCGAATACCGCAAGTCGCTCGCCGACTGCGCCCAGGTGGTCAAGCGCAACCCGTACCATTTCGGCGCGCTGTCGGGGTACGGCCAGATCTACCTCCGGCTCGAGGATTATGCGCGCGCCCTCGATTACTTTCGTCGCGCGCTCGAGGTCAACCCCAACATGGCCGTGGTCAGGCTGAACATCCAGCTGCTCGAACAGCTGATCGAGCAGCGGCGCAAGAACATGGTCTGAGGGCGCGTTTCAAAATGTGAGGATGGCTCCCCTCATGCTCCCCTGGGGCCGTTTCGGTACTTCTTAATCGGCGTCGAAGGCGCTTCAGGCGGCGAGCAACTCGACCGCAAGCTGGCGCACCGCCTCCGCCGCAGCCTGCGGGCGCTCGAACGGGAACAGGTGCCCGCCCTCGATGCGCTTGACGCGAAAACTCCGGCGGGTGTGCGCCAGGCCCACTTGGCGCAGTTCGTTCGAATGCCGCCCGCCGATGAAACCGGCCGGCAGCCTGAGGCGGTTGCAGTAATAGACCAGGTCGTGCGGGAAGCTGCGGTAGATCTGGTACTCGATTTCCGGGTCGAACCGCAGCCGCACCCGGCCGCCCTCGGCAACGGCGCCCAGCGTGGCGTAATCGCGCAGGCAGTCGGCATCGAAATGGCGGAAGATCTTCCGGCGGCGGAAATGCGCGACCATGTCCTCCACCGACGGCCAGTCGCGCCGACGCTCGCGCGTGGCGTGGGCAGGAGTGATGCGATCGGCCAGGCCCAGGCGCTTGAGCATCCCGAACGCCGTGCCCTTGAAATAGCCGAGGATAGGCGCATCGAGCAGGATGATGCACTTGAACAGTTCGGGGCGCTGCACCGCCGCCATGAAGGTGAGATAGCCGCCGAGCGAATGCCCCACGCCCACCACCGGCGCGCGGCAATGCGCGATCAGGTGGTCGACCAGCTGCGCCACCAGGTGGGGCCAGCCGTCGGTCACCGGATAGGCCGGATCGTGGCCGATGCAGTTGATGCTGCTGATGCGAAAATCGGGTTCCAGATAGCCGAAGAACCTGCGATAGCAGGCGGCGGGGAAGCCGTTGGCATGCGAAAAATGCAGGATGTCGCGGCTCATCGCGCGTGCTTGCGGCTCAGGAACCCGAGCGCGCCAGCTTGCCTTGCTCGGCGAGCGCCGTGAATATTTCGGCATATTCGTAGAGGCGCGTCAGGGCATGGGCGCGCTGCGATGGCGTGAGGCCGCGATCCAGTTCCAGCAGCATCCGGATGTATTGCTCCCGGTGCAGCGCCGACAAACGCCGGTATTCGGGCGATGCGCCTTCCTCCCAGTCGGTGAGCCAGAGTCGCAGTTTGGGTTCGAGTTCCGCCGGGTCGCGGTTCGCCTTCAGCAAAGCGACGAATTCGCCCTGCCGCCGCTGCCGATTCTGCAGGCGCAGCGCGTACAGCAGCGGCAGCTTGCCGCTCGAGGCTTTGAGTTGCGCTTCCTGCCCGTCGGAGAGATCGCCGAACCATTCGCGCATCAGTTCGAGGTTGCGTTTGTCCCGCCGCTCGCGCTGCTCCGCTTCCCCGCCCTCAAGGTGCTTCCTGGTGTACTCGGCGTCGGACTCCGCGAACTTCTGTTCCAGGCGCTCGAACTGGGCCGGCGTCAGGGTGACAAGGACCGCCGCCAGTTCCGGCACGGCATGCTCCGCCATGTGGCGATAGCGCGCGTTGACGCTGTCCCAGGCCCAGAGGAGTTCCTGCTTCGTGAGCCCGTCGGCGAGCTTGTCCGCCGCGCTCGTCATCAGAACGCTGTAGCGCGGCAGTTCCTCGCTGCGGTGCCAGGCGTGGAAGCCCGTCAGGCGCGCCTTGAAATCCTCTGTCTGCGCACCCTCGAGTGCGAAATAATCGTGTGCCATCCAGCGCACGACGGTATCGGCGTTGTTGTAGGCGAGGCGCGCGCCACTGCAGCCGGCGAGCCAGGCCACGGCAAGCAGCAGGAGCACGACTCTAAGGGGTCGTTTCAGAATGACTGAAGCGGCCCCTGATTCAGGGGCGTATGCGGGGACGCATCCCCTCATTTGGCAATCGATTCCCAGGAAGCGTTGCATCAGGCGCTGCTTACCAGTAATTTTCCACGCTGATCTGGCCGGGGTCGCGCCGGCGATGCTTCTTCAGGCCGCGCTCCTGCAATGCGTGAACGGTGTCGGCGACCATTGCCGGATTGCCGCAAACCATCAGCCGCGACGACTGCGCCTCCAGCCTGATGCCTGCCTTGGCTTCCAGCCGCCCGTCTTCGATCGCCTTGGGGATGCGGCCGCCAAGGGCGAAATCGCTGTCTTCACCGCTGATGACCGGCACGAAGACGAACTTCCCGGCATGCTGCGCCTGCAGGGACTGGATCAGGTCCTGGTAGCTGAGTTCCTCGGCGCGGCGCACTGCATGCACCAGCACCACGCGCTCGAAGCGCTGCCACGGCGCCTCGGTCTTGAGGATGGAAAGAAAGGGGCCGAGCGCGGTGCCGCTAGCGAGCAGCCACAGGTGCTCGCCTGGCGGCACTTCCGACAAGGTGAGGAAACCCGAGGCCTTCGGCGTGAGGTAGATGGTGTCGCCGGCTTCGAGCTTGCATAAGCGCGGCGTCAGCGGATGTTCGGGCAGCACGACATAATAGAACTCGTGCGGGCGCTCAGTCGGTGCGTTGACGAAGGAATAGGGACGCCCCACCATTTCGCCGTCGACGGCCAGCGCCAGCTTGGTGAACTGACCTGCCTGGAACGGCGCGACTTCGGCGTCGACCTGGAGCGAAAAGAGGTGCCCGGCCCAGTGTTTCTGGGCGACGACGGTTCCTTCGACCCATTTGCTCATTGGATCAGGTACGGCTCGGTGTAGAACGACTCGACCTCGCCGCCGAGCATGACGACGCTGCCGTTGCGCCGATTATTGCCGGTGTCGCTGAATTCGAAGCTGTAGGTGCGCCGCAGCGCCATGCGCCCGTCGGCGTCGCGCGCGAAGCCGAGCGCCACGCATTCCACCGTCTCGTCGAGGAACATCAGGCCGTCGCGCTTGCAGGCGCGCTTGCCCGATAGCAGCGCGCGCTCGCGCGCGCGCATGCTGTCGAACCACAACCAGACGAGCGCCGCCAACAGAAGCAGGGTAATCGATTCCACCATGGGCGCATTCTACATGGAGGCGGCAGCGCCGATGTTCAAGCGCTGCGGTCCGGGGTCGGCAGAGTTACATACGGCAACGCAAATTGCTGTCGCATGCCAGCAGTAAACCTGCGCGCTGCGCGCGCCAACCGTGTATTTGGTACGGATAAGAACCATCCGTACCAAATACACGGTTATGGAAAAAAGCAAAGACGGTCCGGGCTTGCCTTTATCAAAGATCGCCGATTGCGTGCGGATGCGCTTTTCATCCGCACGCAATCGGCGATCCGCGCGGACGGGACGCCGTCCGCGCAAGCGTGTGCGCCGCTGCTCGACGTATTCTTAGGCGTCCGCCGAAGTGGGCGAGCGGCCATTGGGCGCTGCGAGCAATCGGCGATCCGCGCGGACATTTTCTCGTCCGCGCAAAATCGCAGCTCCGCAAGGACGGAGACTCTGCTTAAGTCGTCACGTACAAGACCAAGTCACGCCTCAGTCCACCTTCGCGCCGGAGGCGCGCACCGCGATGCCCCATTTGGCCTGCTCGGCGCGCAGGAACTCCGCAAAGTGCTGGGGGGAGCCGCCCAGCGGCTGGCTGCCTTCGGCGGTGAGCTTCTCGAGAAAATCGGAGTGGGCCAGGACCTTTGCGATCTCGGCGTTGAGTTTCGCGATGATTTCTGCAGGCGTACCCGCCGGCGCAACCAACCCGCTCCAGGTGACCGCCTCGAAATCCTTGTAGCCCGATTCGGAGATGGTAGGCACGGCCGGGAGCGGCTTGATGCGCTGCGCGGAAGAGACTGCCAGCGCGCGCAGCTTGCCCGCGGTCACCAGCGTCATCACCGACTGGGT
>JADGRR010000153.1 GCA_017880745.1 Burkholderiales bacterium | reverse complement strand
GGAGCGGGGGCGTCTGCGAATGCGAGGGCGGGCAGAAGCAGCAGGAACACCAGCAGGCGCGTCAGTGTCATGAAGGTGGCGCAAAAGCGTGAATTATACCAGCCGCATATTGCATTAAGAGGCTGCTTCAGAATGACGGAATGCGCTTTTGGCCAGGCTTTATAGCTCACTGCAACATGCGGGGATAGATCCCGTCATGTTCGCCTAAGTCAGGGGCCGTTTCGCCCATTCTGAAACGGACCCTCACTTGCTTACGACCAACGGCTTGAAATCGAGTTCCGCGCGGATTTTCTCGCCGACCGCACTGGCCTCGCTGCGGTTGCGGTATGGGCCCAGATGCAGTCGGAACATGCCGTCACGCGAGAAGATTTGGATCGCACCGTTGAGCCAGGCCAGTTGCTGATAGACGCGGATGCGGAAATTCTCGGCGTTGTCGCGCCCCGAGAAGGCGCCGAGTTGCAGGTAAATGCCGCCCGCCTCGGCATCGACCGGAATCGGCGGCGCCGGCCTTGCAGACTCGGGCTGCACCGGGCCGGCCGAGGCCAGAATCACGGCGGCGGTAGGCTGCGTTTCCGCAACCGGCTGCTGCGCGTTCGACTGCGGCGCCGCGGCGGCCGCGGTCTGTTCCGCTTGCCGCCGCTGCGCGGCGATCATGGGCATGTCCTCGCGCGTGATGGATTCGACCTCGACTGACGCGCTGCCGGCTCCGGCGTAGCCGAGTTTGTGCGCGGCTGCGTAGGACAAATCGATCAGGCGTCCGGAATGAAACGGCCCGCGGTCGTTGACGCGCACGATCACGCTGCGGCCGTTGGCGAGATTGGTGACGCGGGCGTAACTCGGAATCGGCAGCGTCGCGTGCGCGGCGGTCATGGCGTACATGTCGTAGGGCTCGCCGCTGGAGGTGCGCTGGCCGTGGAACTTGCGTCCGTACCAGCTGCCGATGCCGCGCTGCCGGTAAGGCGTAAGCGCCTTGTACGGGACGTACTGCTGGCCGAATACCGTGTAGGGATTGTTGGCATAGCGGTGTAGCGGTTCGAGCCTGGGCTCGGCATCCTCGATCTGGTCCAGGTTCGCCGGCGGATTGTCGCCCGGACCGTCGTCCTGGTAATAGCTGCCGCCGCGGCTGGCGCGCGGCGCTGACGCCGAAGGCGCAGGCTTAGGCGCAGCAACTCCGGCTTCGCGCTCGACCCGCTTGGGCGCGCTGCCGCAGCCGCTGATAATCAGCGCCGCCACAAGAACAGAAACGTAATTGAGCACAGGGGGCGCAGAGAAAAACGCAGCCGGATTCCTCTGCGCCCTCTGTTTTCTATGCGGCGAATCGGTCTTTCCCTTATGCAACATTGCGTTCAAATCAAGTCTGTACCAGTTTGCGATGCCTGTGGATGCTCATCAGTATGCCGATGCCGAGGAACAGCGTCACCATCGCGGTACCGCCGAAGGATATCAGCGGCAGCGGCACCCCCACCACCGGCAGGATGCCGCTTACCATGCCCATGTTGACGAAGACATAGGTGAAAAATGTCAGCGTCACGGCCCCAGCCAGGAGCCGCGCGAAAAAAGTGGGCGCATTGGCGGCGATGGTCAGGCCGCGGCCGATGAGCAGCAGATACAGCAGCAGCAGCAGACAATTGCCGATCAAGCCGAACTCCTCGGAGAACACGGCGAAGATGAAGTCGGTGGAACGTTCCGGGATGAATTCCAGGTGCGCCTGAGTGCCCTTCAGCCAGCCCTTGCCGGCGAGCCCGCCCGAACCGACGGCGATGACCGACTGGATGATGTGATAGCCCGCGCCGAGCGGATCGGAAGTCGGGTCGAGCAGGGTCAGGATGCGGCGGCGCTGATAGTCGTGCATCACCGACCACAGGAAGGGCAGGCTGGCGCAGGCTGCGAGCGCAAGGCCAAGCAGGATTCTCCAGGACAGGCCGGCGAGGAAAATCACGTAGAAACCCGCCGCCGTCACCAGCAACGCGGTGCCCAGGTCGGGCTGGCGCGCGATCAGCATCACCGGCACGGCGAGCAGAAGGCTGGCGACGAGGTAGTCGCGCAGCCTCAGCGTCGCCTCGTGCTTGTGGAAATACCACGCGAGCATCAGCGGCATCGCGATTTTCATGATCTCGGAAGGCTGGATGCGGGTGACGCCCACGTTCAGCCAGCGGCGCGCGCCGTTGACGACCTCGCCGAACAGCGCCACCGCGACCAGCAGCGCGAGGCCGAGCGCATAGGCGGGGAGCGCGAAGCGCATCAGCGTCTGCGGCTGGAATTGCGCCACCGCCCACATTACGCTGAGGGCCACCAGGATGTTGATCGCCTGGCCGCTGACGCGGGCTGGCGTTTCGTGCGCGGCGCTCGCCAGGGTGATGATGCCAAGCAGCAGCAGCGCGAATGCGAGCGCAAACAGCGGCACGTCGATCTTGTCGGTGAAGCGCAGCCACAAATTCTTGAACGGCTGTTGAAAATTCCCTCGCATCATTGATGCTCCTGCTTGCGGCGGAACAGTGACAAACTCGACAGCCCCTGACTTGGGGGATATACGCCCCGAAGGAAGTCCCCTTGGGGGAAAAGAGGGCCTAAGGACGGGATGGGCGCCTTCCTTTCCCCTCCCTGCCCCTTTTTCAGCACAGGCTTAATCATCGCCGTCGTCCCCGGGGACCTCTGCGGCAGGCGTGTCGATGCGCTTGCCGAGCAGGTAATAGTCCAACACCTGGCGCGCGATCGGCGCCGCCGCGCGCGCGCCGAAGCCGGCGTTTTCCACCACGACCGCGAGCGCGATCTTCGGGCTTTCCAACGGGGCGAAGGCGATGAACAGGGCGTGATCGCGGTGGCGTTCGGTCACGTTCTTCTCGTTGTATTTCTCGTTCTGCTTCAGCGCCACCACCTGCGCCGTGCCGGTCTTGCCGGCGCTGGTATATTCGGCCTTGGCGAAAGCGCGCGCACCCGTGCCCTCGACATTCACCCCCGCCAGGGCGCGCTTGATGAACTCGATGTTCTCCGGCTTCAGCGCTATCGCGCGTTCCAGCTTGGGTTCGATCAGGGTGCGCTCGCCGCTCTTGATGTTCTCGACATAATTGACCAGGTGCGGGCGGTAGATGACGCCGTTGTTGGCTATTGCCGCCATCGCCTGCGCCATCTGCAACGGCGTGTAGGCGTTGTAGCCCTGGCCGATGCCGACGCTGATGGTTTCGCCGGAATACCATTTCTGTTGCTCGGGTTTTCTGAAGCGCTTGCGTTTCCACTCCTGCGAGGGCAGCACGCCCGTGGCTTCGCCATCGACGTCGATGCCGGTTTTCGCGCCGAAGCCGAACTGGCCGATGAAGCGCGCGATGTTGTCGATGCCGAGGTCATTGCCGAGCATGTAGTAATAGGTGTCGCAGGAA
The DNA here is from genome assembly GCA_017880745.1 of Burkholderiales bacterium. Taxonomy (GTDB): domain Bacteria; phylum Pseudomonadota; class Gammaproteobacteria; order Burkholderiales; family SG8-39; genus 2-12-FULL-64-23. The sequence continues at coordinate 3,454 of JADGRR010000153.1, read as the reverse complement.
GCGACAAGGGACTTGTACATGTCTACGGTGCCGTGGCCGCCGGGCTTGTCGTCGCGAAAGCGATGATTGCCGAACTGGAAATAACCGGGATCGTAGATCGTCTGTTGCGCCGTGCGTTTGCCCAGCTCGAGCGCCGCCAGCGCCATGTAGGGTTTGAAGGTGGAGCCGGGCGGATAAGTGCCGGCCAGCGCGCGGTTCACCATCGGGCGGTCTGGCGAGGTGTTGAGCAGGTCCCAGCTGGCCGGGTCGATGCCGTCGACGAACAGATTGGGATCGAAACCGGGCTTGGAGACGAAGGCAAGGATGCCGCCGGTGGCCGGCTCGATTGCCACCAGCGCGCCGCGGTTTTCGCCGAAAGCCTGTTCGGCGACTTCCTGCAGCTTGATGTCCAGCGTCAGCACCAGGTTGTTGCCCGAGGTGGGGGAGGTGCGCGAGAGCGTTCTCACGCCGCGGCCGCCGGAGTCGACCTCGACCTGCTCGTAGCCGGTGATGCCATGCAGGTCGCTCTCGTAGCTTTGCTCCAGCCCGGTCTTGCCGATGTGGTCCGTGCCCTTGTAGTTGGCGGTCAGGCCCTCGTCGTCGATGTGCTCCACATCGCGGTCGTTGATGCGGCCGATGTATCCGACCAGGTGCGAGGCGAGTTCGTTCAGCGGGTACTGGCGGAACAGGCGCGCCTGGATGTCGACGCCGGGAAAGCGGTAACGGTTGACGGCGAACTTCGCGACTTCTTCGTCGGTCAGGCGGGTGCGGATCGGCAGGCTGTCGGCGCCCTTGGCTTCGATCATCAGGCGCTTGAAGCGGGTGCGGTCGCTCGCGCGGATTTCGACGATGGCCTCCAGGCCGTTGATAGTCTTGTCCAGGTCGGCGACCTTGCCCGGGGAAATCTCCAGCGTGTAGGCCGAGTAATTGCGCGCGAGCACGGAGCCGCTGCGGTCGAGAATGAGCCCGCGATTGGGCATGATGGGCACGATGGATATGCGGTTGTCCTCTGCCTTGGTGTGGTAGTAGTCGTACTGCACTACCTGCAGGTAGACGAAGCGCAGCACCAGCAGCGAGAAGGCGGCGAGCACGAACGCCCCGGCGATGCCGATGCGCAGCTGAAAATGGTACAGCTCGCGCTGGTGATCTTTGAATTCGGCGAGGCGCATACGGTCAGCCGCTAGCCCCCGCGGATCGCCCTTCCTGCCCGCTGTCCCGTGTCACGCGCCGCATCATATCGGCCGGTTCTCATCCATCATTTCCGACTGCCGCTGCGGCAGCAGCAGGAGGAAGCTCAACACCGGCCACAGCGCCGCGCAGATGAAACTGCCGGCAAAATAGGTCCAGCCGGGGAAGCCGGCGCCGGCGGCGAGCCGTATCACCAGCGTCAGCAGCTGCGTCGACAACAGCAGCAGCAGCAGGTGCAGCGCCTGCTGCCATAGCGGGAACCAGAGGATGCGACGGTGCACGGCCAGGGCGAGGAAAGCGAGGACGGCGTAGCCGAGCGCGTGCTGGCCGAGCAGGGCGCCATTGCCCACGTCGAGCAACAGGCCCAGTGTCCAGGCAATACCGATGCCGACCCGGCGCGGCTGGTGGATGCACCAGAAGGCGAGCACTGCCGCGGTGAGTTCCGGCACGCCCGCGGTATTGCGCCAGGGCAGCAGGTCGAACAGCAGCGCCAGCGCCAAGGTCAGCACGATGAAGCTGACTTTGGCCGGCAGCAGGATGCGTTGCGGCTGTGCCTGCAGTTCCATGTTATTCGCGCTTCCTCGAGCGCTTGGCCCGGGGCGGCTTCTGCGCCGGCTCCTCGGCCTCCGCCGGCGGCGGCGTCTTGGCTTCGCTCGACAGCACCAGCACCTGGCGATAGCGGTCGGTGCCCGCGGTCGGCGTGAGCGTGATCTTGGCGAACGCATAGGCCGCATCGCGCTCGATGCGCGCCACCGTGGCCACCGGCAGCCCCGGCGGGTAGGTGCCGTCTATGCCCGAGGTGACCAGCGTGTCGCCGTTGCGGATGTCGGCATTGGCGGCCATGAAGCGCAGGTCGAGCATGCCGCCCTCGGCGCCGCCATAAGCGACCGCGCGCAGCCCGTTTCTGAGCACCTGCAGCGGGATCGCCTGGTCTTTGTCGGAGAGCAGCGTCACTTCGCTCATGAGCAGATACACGCGCGTCACCTGGCCGATCACGCCGACATCGTCGATCACCGGCTGGCCGGCCTGGATGCCGTTTTGCGAGCCCTCGTCGATCACCACTTTGCGCGAAAACGGGTCGCGCCCGGCGTAGAGGATCTCGGCAAACACCGATTTGCGCGGCGTGCGTTCCTGCGCCTCGAGCAAGCGGCGCAACTGATTGTTCTCCTCCTTCAGCGCTTCCAGCTGCAGCAGGTCCGGCGCAACGCGCAACTGCTTGGTCTTGAGCGCAGCGTACTCTTCCTGCAGCGCCGCGGTGCTGCCGAAGTAATTGGCGACGGCATGAAACAGATCCACCGGCGCCATGGCGATGCGCTGTATCGGGTAGGCGGCGAGCGCCACCACCTGGCGCACGCTCTCGGCGTAGCGAAAGCGCGCATCGAGCACCATCATCAGTATGGCGAGCGAAACGAAGAAGGTGAGGCGGACCAAGGGCGCCGGGCCACGGTTGAAGAACGGTGGCGGCTGGTGGTCCATGCGGGCGCTAACGGGCAACGGGCGATGGGTGATGAGTCAGGCGGCGAACCGGGCCGTTTCTCATGACCCGTCACCAATCACCGGGTTCAGTCATTGGTGAAGATCGAGCCGAGCTTGTCCATTTTCTCGAGCGCCTTGCCCGAGCCGCGCACGACGCAGGTGAGCGGGTCGTCGGCCACGATCACCGGCAGCCCGGTTTCCTCCATCAGCAGGCGGTCGATGTCGCGCAGCAGCGCGCCGCCGCCGGTGAGCACCATGCCCTTCTCGGCGATGTCGGCGCCCAGTTCCGGCGGCGTGTGCTCGAGCGCTGATTTCACCGCGCTGACGATGCTGTTCAGCGGATCGGTGAGGGCTTCCAGGATCTCGTTCGAGGAAATGGTGAAGCTGCGCGGGATGCCCTCGGCGAGGTTGCGGCCTTTGACTTCCATCTCGCGCACTTCCGAGCCGGGGAAGGCGGAGCCGATTTCCTTCTTGATGTTCTCGGCCGTGGTCTCGCCGATCAGCATGCCGTAGTTGCGGCGGATGTAGTTGATGATGGCCTCGTCGAACTTGTCGCCGCCGACGCGCACGCTGCCCGCATAGACCATCCCGCCGAGCGAGATCACGCCCACCTCGGTGGTGCCGCCGCCGATGTCCACCACCATCGAGCCGGTCGCCTCGGCCACCGGAAGATCGGCGCCGATCGCCGCGGCCATCGGTTCCTCGATCAGGAAAACCTGCGACGCCCCGGCGCCGATCGCCGACTCGCGGATCGCGCGCCGCTCGACCTGGGTCGAGCCGCAGGGCACGCAGATGATGATGCGCGGGCTCG
>JADGRR010000152.1 GCA_017880745.1 Burkholderiales bacterium | reverse complement strand
TCAGCGGCCGGTAGACCTCCACCCGGTCCCGGTCGCGCAGCCTGGTCTGCGCGGTGACTGGCCTGCCCCACACCCCTAAGCGGCCGAATTCGATCTGCGGCAGGCGCTGCAACAAGCCGCTCGCCTGAAGCGCGTCCTGCACCGTGCTGTCGGGCGGCAGATCCAGCAACACGCGCTCCTGCTCCTGCGGCAGCGCATAGACCACCTCGACGCGAATACTTGTCACGGCCCGTACAGGGTCACGGCGCGCTTGACGAAGACTTCGACCAAGGTATTGGCGATATGACTGAACACCGGCCCGGCCAATTTATCCACTAGCTTGCCCGAAAGTTCGTAGCTCAAGCGGAACTCAACTTTGCACGCCTGCTCGGCGAGCGGCACGAAGCGCCAGAAACCATCCAGGTGGTGGAAAGGACCGTGGACCAGCGTCATGTCGATCAGCGCTCCCTCCTCCATCTGGTTCTCGGTGGTGAAGTGAAGGTGCAGGCCGTGATAATTGACATGCAGCGTAGCCGCGGCCCTGTGCGCGTCGAGCTGCTTCACCTCGGTGCGGCTGCACCAGGGCAGAAATTGCGGATAAGCGTCCACATCTGCGACCAGGGCGTACATCTCCGCCGCGCTATGGCCCACCAGAACTGATTTTTCCACTATGGCCATGAAGACGCGGTGCAGCTGTTAAAATTGCGCAATTGTACCAATACTGCTCCCATGACGATTGCACAGAACAAAAAAGCCTTCCACGATTATTTCATCGAGGAGCGTTACGAAGCCGGCTTGGTGCTGGAAGGCTGGGAAGCCAAAGCCATCCGCGCCGGACGGGTGCAGCTCAAGGACGCCTATGTACTTATCCGCGGCGGGGAGATCTACATGGTCGGCGGCCACATCAGCGCCCTGCCCACGGCCTCTACCCACATCCATCCCGACCCCATGCGCACGCGCAAGCTGCTGCTCCATGGCGAGGAGATCCAGCACCTGATCGGCAAAGTGGAGCGCTCCGGCTACACCCTGGTGCCGTTGGACATGCATTTCAAGAACGGCAGAATAAAGATCGAAATCGGCCTTGCCCGCGGCAAGAAGCAGCACGACAAACGCGAAACCGAGAAGAAACGTGATTGGGACCGGGAGAAACAGCGCCTGATGCGTTCACGCAGCAAGGCGTAGCGCCTAGGCGGCCCTATCGAAAACACAGAGTTGACGCGCGCCGTAGGCGCTGGCATTTAAACAGCCCGCGCTAGGTTTTCGCGCGGGCTGTCCTTAAATTCGCTGCCGAACTTGCTCGAACAGGCAAATCGCGGCCGCCGCCGCCACATTGAGCGACTCGGTTTTTCCAGCCATGGGGATGCGCACCTCGTCGGCCGCTGCAGCACTCAACGCCGCACTCACGCCCGATCCTTCGTTGCCGAACACCCACGCAAGCGGGCCGCGCAAATCCGCCTGGTAAAGCGATTTGCGGGCATGACTGTTGGTGCAGATCAGCCGGCCGGACAGCCGCAGCACGGCAGCCGCGAGATCGGCGTGGTCGTAAATGTCGAGGCTGAAATGCGCGCCCATCCCCGCGCGCAGCACCTTGGGCGACCAGGGGAAGGCACAGCCCTGGGATAGCAGGACTGTGGCAATCCCCGCTGCCGCGGTGCTGCGCAGGATCGAGCCGAGGTTGCCCGCGTCCTGGATATTTTCCAGCATCACGCAGCGCTCGATCTTGCCTGGCAGCGGACCCGGTTTGGGCGTGCGTATCAAGGCGACGACGCCGGTCGGCGTCGCGACCTGGGCGACATCGTTGAACAGCGCATCGGCCAGCACCAGCGCGCCTTGCGCGGACGCGCCCGCCACGAACTGCGCGGCTTCCGGACTAGCCATACCGCTGTCGCTGAGAATCAGCTGCTCGGGCACCCCGCCGCTCGCGCAGTAGGCCGCGATCAGATGCGCGCCGTCCAGCAGCGCCAGGCCTGCTTTGCGCCGCTCGCGCGTCGAGGTGGCGAGCTCGCGCAGCGCCTTGAAGCGCGGGTTGTCGCGCGAGTGTATCCGCTTCAGCTCCCGATCGCGCACGTGCGGAACCCGGCGAATATATCGTAGCGTTCTGGCGTATAGAAATTGCGCCAGGTATTGCGGATTAGGCGCGCCGGCGTGGCAAAACTGCCGCCGCGCAGTACCTTATGGGTGCCGAACCAGGGTTGCGAGTATTCCTTGTAGGGATCCGGCTCGAATCCGGGATAGGGGCCGAAAGCCGTGTCGGTCCATTCCCATACGTTGCCGATCAGCTGGCGGCAGCCTTGCGCGCTCGCTCCGGCCGGCAGCGCATCGATGGCGACCGGAGCATCGCCGTCCAAATTTGCGCGCCGAGCGTCGGGCGCGGCATCGCCCCAAGGGTAGCGGCGCTTGCCGGGCGTGCCGCCGCAGCTTGCCGCCGTTTCCCATTCGGCCTCACTTGGGAGGCGCCGGCCTGCGTAGCGGCAATAGGCCTGCGCCTCATGCCAGTTCACGTGGATGACCGGCTCGTGCAAAGCCAGTGGCGCCCAGGCGTCGAAGCGCCGCTGCTGCCACCGGCCGTCCTGCTTGCGCCAATAGCGGGGCGCCCGGGCCACGCCCTGTTGCAACCAGGACCAACCCGCATCCGACCAGAACTCGCGCCGCAGATAGCCTCCTTCCTCGACGAATCCGAAATACTGCGCGTTGCTGACGGCACAACGTGCGATAAGGAACGGCTGAATCTCGACCGGATGCTCCCATTTCTCGTTGTCAAACACAAAGTCGGGCTGGTGACCCGCGCCCAGCAGGTAGCGTCCGCCGGGGATAGAGGCATCGCCTTCCGCCTCTGCCGATGCGCCGGTGAGCCCGATGGTGTCCCGCGGCGGCAACTGCGGCACGGCATAAGCCAGCGTCTGGCGCGTGTAATGAAATGCCTCCGCGTGCATGTCCTCGTGGAATACGGCCAGTTGCACGAAATACGCCAGGCTAGCGTTGCCGGAATCGCGCTGCAGGCGCTCCTGCACCAGATCCAGCACTCGATCCTGGTAGGCGAGCGTGGCCTCGAGCGCGGGCAGCGGCAAGTCCCAGCGCAGGTCGTGCGCAATCGCGGTCGAGTCGTACAGACTATCGGCGCCGGGTAGCACCGAGGCCGCGAGCGAGTCGTCGCCGCGCCGGCGCAGGCACCAGAACTCCTGAAACCAGGCTATGTGGCCGAGTTCCCACAACACAGGGTTCACGACAGGCAAACGCGGGCCGAACAATTGCTCCCCGCGCAGATCCCGCGTCAGCGCGCGCGAGCGCGCGCGGCTCGCGCGCAGCTGCGCCGCCTGGTCGTCGGTACTCAATTGCTCTAAGATACTCATGCTTGAATATGATGACAGCACGGCCAGTCTAACCGAGAACCCTCAGGGTGAAAATTGCAATCGTCACGCCCGCGGCCGCCGGCTCGCGCACGGGCAACCGGCACACGGCCCAGCGCTGGGCCTCGATGCTGCGCGCGGCCGGGCACAAGGTCAGCTTGGCCAGCGAATGGGATGCAGCGCCAGCCGACGTCCTCTTCGCTTTGCACGCGCGCCGCAGCCACGCGTCCGTGCTGCGCTATCGCCAGGCGTATCCGACGGGCAACTTGGTCGTGGTGCTCACTGGAACCGATCTTTATCGCGACATACGCTATGATGCCGGCGCGCAACTGTCGATGAAGCTGGCGCAGCGGCTGGTGGTGCTGCAGGACGAGGGGTTGAAGGAATTGCCGCGCCAATTTCGCGCCAAGGCCCGCGTGGTCTATCAGTCGGCGCAGGTGAAGACACGGGCGAGCCCGCCCAAGAAGAAATTCCGCGTCTGTGTTCTCGGTCATCTGCGCGAGGAAAAAGATCCTTTCCGCGCCGCCCTGGCGCTGCAGCTCATTCCGCCGGAGGAAAGGATCGAGTTGGTGCAGCTGGGTAAAGCCATGTCGCCGGCGTTCGCGGCACAGGCGAAAACCCTGATGGTTCACGAGCCGCGCTACCGCTGGCTCGGCAGCGTACAACACTGGTGTGCGCTGCGCTGGCTTTGCCGCAGCCACCTGATGGTGATCAGTTCGCATATGGAAGGCGGCGCCAATGCGATTGCCGAAGCCGTGTGCGCCGGCGTACCGGTGCTCGCGTCCGCCATCGCCGGCAATATCGGCATGCTGGGTTCGGGCTACGCCGGCTATTTCCCTCCGGGAGATGAAGCGGCGCTGGCCAAGCTTCTGACCAAAGCGATGCGGCACCAGGCGTATTACCAGTCGCTCAAGCGCGACATTGCGGCGCGGCGGCACCTGTTCCGGCCGCAAAGCGAGCGCGCCAGCCTGGTGCGCCTGCTGCGGGAACTCAACTGAGCGTCCCTGGGGCGCTCCGATTCTTAGAACGCCTAACAGAATAGCTGTTAGGCGCCTGACTTAGGGGAGCACGAGGGGACGTGTCCCCTCGTATTGTTAGGAACTCTTAGCGTTCCAGCAGCTTGCGTATCGGCGCATAGCTGCGGCGGTGGAATTCGACCACACCGTGCCGTTCCAGCGCCGCAAGATGAGCGGCAGTCGGATAGCCCTTGTGCCGATCCAGACCGTAATGCGGGTAGAGTTGGTGCAGGCGCAGCATTTCCGCGTCGCGCGCGGTCTTGGCCAGTATCGAGGCGGCCGAAATTGCGGATATCTTGCTGTCGCCCTTGACGATGGCTCTGACCGGATAGCCGATGACAGGACACTGATTGCCATCCACCAGAACTTCGCTCGGTGCGACGCTCAACTGCTCTACCGCACGGCGCATCGCGAGCAGGCTGGCTTGCAGGATGTTGATCGCGTCGATCTCGGCCACCGAGGCGAAAGCGATCGCCCAGGCAAGCGCGTGCAGGCGTATTTGCTCGGCCAGTTCCAGACGCCGGGACGCGGACAGAACCTTGGAATCCGCCAGCCCGGCTATGTGCCAGGCCGGGTCGAGGATCACCGCAGCGGCGTAGACCGGGCCGGCAAGCGGCCCCCGCCCCGCTTCGTCCACGCCGCACACTAGGTTCATACGACTGGGCTCATACGACTGGGCGGATACGGACCCGGTTCACGCGGTTGTACGCGCGAGCAAAGGCAGCACCGCCCTGGCGGCCTGCTCCGCGGTGTTGCATTTCAGCTGGCGGTGAATGGCGGCAAAGCGCTGCGGGATGCGCTCGCGCACCACCGTGTCGTTGAGCGTATTGAGCAGGGCCTGCGCCAGATTTTCGGGGGTGGCGTCGTGCTGCAGCAACTCCGGCACCACGAATTCTCCGGCGAGGATGTTGGGCAGGCCGACGTAAGGCAGATAGCCCATGCGCCGCATCAGCTGAAAGCTTGCGCCGGCCATCTTGTAGGCGATGACCATCGGCTTTTTCAGCAACGCCGCCTCCAGGGTCGCGGTTCCACTCGCCACGAGCGCGACATCGGCGGCGGCGAGCGCATCCCGGGCGTGGCCGAACAGGATCGTCAGCGGCAGGTCGGCCGCGTCCGCCCGGTAGAGTGCGGCCTCGAAAATCTCGCGCGTTTCGCGGCTGACCAGCGGGACCAGAAACAGCGGTTGCTCCATTCTCTGCGCCAGCAGCTTGGCTGTCGCAATGAAGGTGTCCGCCATGTAGCGCAATTCGGACTGGCGGCTGCCCGGCAGGAGCGCGATCACTTTGCGCTCCGGCGCGATCTTGAGTTGCAGGCGCGTGCTGGCAGTCTGGTCTTCCTCAGGAATCATGTCGGCGAGCGGATGGCCGACATAGGTCGCGGGAACGCCTGCCTCGCGGTAGAGCGTCTGTTCGAAGGGAAACAGCGTAAGCATATGATCGACCGAGCGTGCAATGGCGCCGATGCGGCCGCCGCGCCAGGCCCAGATCGAGGGGCTTACGTAATGCACGACCGGTATCCCGGCGCGCTTGAGACCCGCTTCCAGACCCAGATTGAAATCGGGCGCATCCACGCCTATGAACAGCTGCGGTCGCGCTTCGACCAATGCCCGGCGCAGCTGGCGTCGCATCCACAGCAGGCCCGGATAATGCCGCAGCACCTCGGCATAGCCGCGCACCGCCAGGCGTTCCATCGGAAACAGGACATCGAGACCTTCGGACTGCATTTTGGGGCCGCCGATGCCGATGAACCTCGCGCCCGGCAGCTGCGCGTGCAGTGCCGCCATCAGATGCGCCCCAAGCAGGTCGCCCGAGGCCTCGCCGGCGACCATGCCGATGGTAACCCGCCGCCCGATCACGTCAGCGCGCGATCCCGCGGGTGCAACCCTGCAGAAATTCGGCGAGCACGCCGACTTCAGCGCAGGTCTTGGCTTGTTCGGCAAGCTGCGCCTTGGCTTGATCCAAGGTCAGGCCGGATTTGTAAAGTGTCTTGTAGGCGCGCTTGATCGCGGCCATGGCCTCTGCCGAGAAACCGCGCCGGCGCAGTCCCTCGACATTGATGCCGTAGGGTTTGGCCGTGTCGCCCGCCGCCATCACATAGGGCGGGAGGTCGTGCACCAATACCGTGGCGATCGCGGTAAAGCTGTGGGCGCCTATGCGCACGAACTGGTGTACGCCGGTGAAACCGCCGAGTATGGCGTGATCGCCGACATGCACGTGACCGGCGAGTTGGGCGTTATTGGCAAAAATAGCGTGGTCGCCGATCTGGCAGTCGTGCGCCAGGTGCACATAAGCCATGATCCAGTTGTCGTGCCCCAAGCGGGTGACGCCCGCGTCCTGCGCAGTGCCGCAATTGAGCGTGCAAAACTCGCGTATGGTATTGCCATCGCCGATCTCCAGGCGGGTCGGTTCGTTCGCGTATTTCTTGTCCTGCGGCACCGCTCCCAGTGAACAGAACTGGAAGATGCGGTTGTTTCTGCCGATTCTGGTATGGCCTTCGATGACCACG
>JADGRR010000151.1 GCA_017880745.1 Burkholderiales bacterium | reverse complement strand
CCCTGTCTTACCGCGATGCCGGCGTTGACATCGACGCCGGCGACGCCCTGGTCGAGGCGATCAAGCCCTACGCCAGACGCACCATGCGGCCGGAGGTGCTGGCCGGCATCGGCGGCTTCGGCGCGCTGGTCGAAATCTCGAAAAAATACCGTGAACCGGTCCTGGTAGCGGGCACCGACGGCGTCGGCACCAAGCTGAAACTCGCGTTCCATCTGAACCGTCACGATACCGTGGGCATCGACCTGGTCGCGATGAGCGTCAACGACGTGCTGGTGCAGGGCGCCGAGCCGCTGTTCTTTCTCGACTACTTCGCCTGCGGCAAGCTCGATGTCGCCGTCGCCACCGACGTGATCAAGGGTGTCGCGCGTGGCTGCGAGCTGGCGGGCTGTGCGCTGATCGGCGGCGAGACCGCGGAAATGCCCAGCATGTACCCGGCGGGCGAATACGATCTTGCTGGATTCGCCGTCGGCGTGGTGGAAAAAAGCGCCATCATCGACGGCACCGCCATCGCCGCCGGCGACGCGGTGCTGGGGCTTGCATCCAGCGGCGCGCACTCCAACGGCTATTCGCTGATCCGCGCCATCATCGAACGCGTCAAGCCCGACCTCCAGGCGGAATTTGCGAGTTTTGTGGCCGATGCGCGCGGCGCCCTGCCTGAGGTGCTTCGCGGCCGGACGCTCGCCCAGGTGCTGCTCGAACCGACGCGCATTTACGTCAAGCCGCTGCTGGCGCTGATGCAGCAAATCAAGGTCAAGGGCCTGGCGCATATCACCGGCGGCGGTTTGGTCGAGAACATCCCGCGCGCGCTGCCCGAGGACGTCACCGCGGTGCTGCAGCGCTCCGCCTGGCCCCTGCCGCCCCTGTTCAAATGGCTGCAGCGGCATGGCGGCGTCGCCGAGGCGGAAATGCACCGCGTGTTCAATTGCGGCATCGGCATGACCTTGATCGTGGGCGAAGAGGACGCCGCCACGGCCATGCGCATGCTCACCGAGGCGGGCGAGCGCGTCTACCGCATCGGCCGCATCGAGGCTCGAGCGCCGGGACAGGCCCGGACCGTGGTGGTCTGAGGGGCGAAAAGGCGGCCGGACTGGTGCTGGATTGGTCGCGACACACGACCGCGCACGCGAGTGTACAATTTCCCATCACGTTCGTCGAAGGAGGCGCTTGTCATGGTGAAATTGGGTGTGTTGTTGATCGGCATGTTCGGCTTTGCGGCCCTTGCCGCCGGCCAGAGCGCCTTCGATGGAAAGTGGAACGCGCAAGTTGTCAGACCGGCCCCGAATCCGACGCAGAACCTGACGATTACGCTGAAGTCGGACGCCGGCAAGGTGTCCGGCTCTATCGTGGGCGCCGATCCGGGCGAGTCGCCAATCGAGTGGGGATACATAAAAGGCGACCTGATCACGTTCAGAGTCAAAATGCAGATAGCAAAGGTTCCGCAGACGATGGTCTATATTGGAAAAATCGCCGGCGACCAGATCGATTTCGGCCGCCGCCCCGAAGATCTCAAGATTGGTCAGCTGGTCGAGTTCACCGCGAAAAAACCCAAGTAACGCGTTGTTCTGCGCGGGGCGGCGTAGGGCCCACGGCGGGAAGAATTGGGAAGAACAGAAGAATGGGCCGGGGGACGCGTTCTCGGAGCACGTGGCCCAGGCAAGCTCGGGACCGCGAGGTTTACTCCGGGCCGCCTCCGCCGCCACCAAAGCGACCTATGAATCCTGAACGACTGCACTCGAAAAATCGTAGCTGCCGTTTAGGATTTTCAACATAACGATGTTTATGCGTAGTCCGGGAGCCCGCACAGGACCACCGCGTCTACGTCGGCCTGCCGCTGCAGTTTGCCCGGCGGATTGAGTCTCCCATCGCTATCTTTCTCCTATTGCTTTATCGCTTCCGTTCCCATCGCTCTAGCTAACTGCCGCGCCTGGCCAGGTAGATGCCGGTGAGCACCACCAATCCGCCCAGCATCTGCGCCGGTCCGACGGCTTCGCCCAGCAGCGCCCAAGCGTAAATCGTGGCCAGCACCGGCTGCAGCAGCAGGCTCACCGAGGAGAACGACGCCGGCAGATGGGCGAAGCCGTAGGCGATCAGGCTCTGCCCGACGATATGGGGGATGAGCGCAAGGCCGACCAGGACCAGCCAGCCCGCTGCGGATTGCGGCAGAAACACATCGGCGGTGGCAAGGCTGTAGGGAAGCAGGGCGACGGCGGCGACGGTGGTGCTGACAGCCATGATGCCTGCCGTTGTCGTGCGCGCGCTGGCCGCTTTGATCGCCAGCATGTAGCCGGCATAGAACACCGCGGTCAGCACCCCGAGCGCGTCGCCGAGTAAGGCACGGCCTCCGAGCGCAAAGTTGGGGCCGATCAGCAGCACGGCGCCGCCCAGCGTCACTCCCAACGCGATCAGGAACAGCCGCGACACGCGCTGGCGGAACAGAAGCCAGGCGCCCAGAGTCACGAAGATCGGCGCGAAATTCGCTTCCAGGGTCGAATTGGCGACCGAAGTGTAGGCGATGGACACATGCCAGGCACCGAGGTCGCCGGCAAAGCACAGCCCGGCGATGACGAGCGGTTTCCACGGCAAGGCGCAGGCGCGTTCGGCGTGCGGCGACAGGCGCATCCATATCCACAGCGGCGCCAGCGCCAGCGCTACGCGCCAGAACGCGCTTGCAGTCGGCCCGGTGTCCGACAGGCGCACGAAGATGGGCGCAAAGGCGATGGCCGCGGCGCCGAGGAGCAGGGCGGCGAAGGCGAGGGTTTTGCGCGGCGCGTCAGCCAGGCTCATGCGAGGCGCCGCCGCCTGATGCCGTGCCGGACGGGCGCAGGCCCGCGTCGAGCGCCACGCGCTGGTCGAACACGAAGCACTCGCCGCGGAAATGCGCGTCGCCGCATCGCTCGAAGTAGTTGAGGATGCCGCCATCGAGCTGGTAGACCTCGCGAAAGCCCTGACTGATCAGCCAGGGTGCGGCCTTTTCACAGCGTATGCCGCCGGTGCAGAAAGTGACGACGGGCTGGCGCTTCAATTCTTCGGGCAGTGCCGGCGTTGCGCGCGGAAAGTCGCTGAAGGACTTCAGCCCGAGCGACAGCGCGTTTTCGAACGTGCCCAGGTCCACCTCGAACTGGTTGCGCGTATCCAGCAGCACGAGGGCTCGCGCCTCGTCCAGCCAGCGCTTGAGTTCCTGCGGCGCGAGCCGCCGCGCCGGCGTTTCGCTGGGATTGACTTCAGGCCGGCGCATGGAGACGATTTCGCGCTTGATTTTCACCAGCAGGCGGCGGAAGGGCTGCCCGGCCGACCAGCTGCGCTTGACTTCGATGGAGGCGAAACGCGCGTCCGCCAGCAGCGTCTCCAGAAAAGCCTCGACGTTCGCGGCAGCGCCCGCAAGGAACAGGTTGATCCCTTCCCCGGCAAGGAGGATGGTGCCCTTCAGCCCCAGCTGTTCGCCGCGCGCCGTGAACGCGGCACGAAGTTGGGGCAGGTGGTCGAGAGCAACGAATCGGTAGGCGGCGATATTGAGGATATTCATGGCACTTTCGCGCCGACGTCACGGTGCTGCGGGCGCCGCAATTATACAAGAGCGCAACGCAAGACCTGCTGCTTCCGGCCCGACCGGACCCCGGCGGCAGCTGCAGGCTCTTGATTTGGCTCGAACGTCGTGCCGATCGATGCGCCGGTGGTAAAATTTCAGCGACCGGATCCCGTGCCGCCCATGACCCCCGCCTTCGTCCACTTACGCCTGCACAGCGAATTCACCGTCACTGACGGCATCGTGCGCATAGACGAGGCGGTGGCGCGCGCCGCCGCTGACGGCATGCCTGCGCTCGCCATCACCGACCTCGCCAACCTGTTCGGCATGGTGAAGTTCTACAAGGCGGCGCGCGCCGCAGGGGTGAAGCCGGTCATCGGCTGTGATGTCTGGATCAGCAACGAAAGCGAGCGCGACAAGCCGTCGCGCTTGCTGCTTTTGTGCCGCAAGCGCGAGGGATTTCTTCAGCTGTCCGAGCTGCTCACCCGGGCCTGGCTGGAAAACCAGGCGCGCGGCCGAGCCGAGATCAGAAAGGCCTGGCTCACCGAGCAGGGCGTCGACGGCCTGCTCGCGCTCTCCGGCGCGCAAGGCGGCGATGTCGGCAGCGCGCTGATGCAGGACAACGTTGCGCAGGCCGAGCGCCTGGCCGGGGAGTGGGCGCAACTGTTCCCGCGGCGCTTCTATATCGAGCTGCAGCGCTCGGGTGCCGTATCCACCGAGCCCTATATCCAGCGCGCGCTCGCGCTCGCCGGCCGGCTCGGCTTGCCGGTGGTCGCGACCCACCCGGTGCAGTTCCTCAAGCCGGAGGAATTTCTCGCGCACGAAGCCCGGGTGTGCATCGCCGAAGGCTATGTGCTCGCAGATCAGCGCCGGCCGCGCGTGTTCACGCGAGAGAGTTACTTCAAGACGCAGGCGGAAATGGCGCAACTGTTCGCCGATATTCCCGAGGCGCTCGCCAACAGCGTCGAGATCGCGCGCCGCTGCAGCCTCACGCTGGAGCTGGGCAAGAGCAAGCTGCCGCCGTTTCCCACCCCGGCCGGGGTGAGCTTGGAGGCTTATCTCGCGCAGCAGGCCGCGCAGGGGCTCGCCTTGCGCCTGGCAAAACTCTTCCCCGACGAGAACGAGCGCGCCCGGCGCGAGCCCGAGTACCGCGCGCGCCTGGAGTTCGAGATCAAGACCATCACCCAGATGGGCTTCTCCGGCTACTTTCTCATCGTCGCCGACTTCATCAACTGGGCCAAGGCGAATGCCGTGCCGGTGGGGCCGGGGCGCGGCTCGGGCGCGGGTTCCCTGGTCGCCTATTCGCTCGGCATCACCGACCTCGACCCGCTGCGCTACGACCTCCTGTTCGAGCGCTTCCTCAATCCGGAGCGGGTATCCATGCCCGACTTCGACATCGACTTCTGCCAGGACGGCCGCGACCGCGTGATCGAGTACGTGAAGAAAAAGTACGGCGCCCAGTCGGTATCGCAGATCGCCACCTTCGGCACCATGGCGGCGAAGGCGGTGGTGCGCGACGTCGGGCGGGTGATGGAATGGAACTACGGCCGCACCGACGAGCTGGCGAAGCTGATCCCGTTCACGCCAGGCAAGCTGATCACGCTCGCCATGGCGCGCGAGATGGAGCCGCGCCTCGCGGAGCGCGAGCAAAGCGACGAGGAAACGCGCGAGCTGCTTGCGCTCGCCGGGCAGCTCGAAGGCCTGACGCGCAACGTCGGCATGCACGCGGGCGGCGTGCTGATCGCCCCTGGCAAGCTCACCGATTTCTGTCCGCTGTACACGGCGCAGGGCGCGGAGAGCGTGGTGTCGCAGTTCGACATGAAGGATGTCGAAGCCGTCGGCCTGGTCAAATTCGATTTCCTCGGCCTGACCACGCTCACCATCCTTGACTGGTCGATCCGCCACATTCGCGCCCGCGAGTACGGCGAGCCGCGGCCGGATTTTTCGCTGGACGCCATCCCGCTCGACGATCCCGCGATCTACAGGATATTTGCCGGCGCCAACACCACCGCCGTGTTCCAGTTCGAATCGCGCGGCATGCGCGACCTGCTGAAACAGGCGCGGCCCGACCGCTTCGAGGACATCATCGCGCTGGTGGCGCTGTACCGTCCGGGCCCGATGGACCTGATTCCCGATTTCATCGAGCGCAAGCAGGGCAAGCAGCGCGTCGAATACCTGGATCCGCGCCTGCAGCCCATCCTCGGCTCGACCTACGGCATCATGGTCTACCAGGAGCAGGTGATGCAGATCGCGCAGGTAATCGGCGGCTACAGCCTGGGCGGCGCCGACCTGCTGCGCCGCGCGATGGGCAAGAAGAATGCCGACGAGATGGCGCAGCAGCGCGACATTTTCGTCGCCGGCGCCGGGAAGAACGGCGTGGACAAGAGGAAGGCGAGCGAACTGTTCGACCTGATGGAGAAGTTCGCCGGCTACGGTTTCAACAAGTCGCATGCCGCGGCCTACGCGCTGGTCGCGTGCCAGACGGCATACCTGAAAGCGCACTTCCCGTCCGAATTCATGGCGGCCAATCTGTCGGCGGTGATGGACGACACCGACAAGGCGCACGGCCTCTACGCCGACGCCCTGGCGAATGGCCTGAAGGTGCTGCCGCCCGACATCAACAGTGGCGCATATCGTTTCGTTCCGGTGGACGAGAAAAGCATCCGCTATGGTCTGGGCGCGGTAAAGGGCACGGGCGAGTCCGCGATCGGCGCCATCGTGCGCGCGCGCGAGGAGGGAGGGCCGTTTCGCGACCTGTTCGATTTCTGCGAGCGCATCGACAAACGCGTCGTCAACCGCCGCGTGGTCGAGGCGCTGGTGCGCGCCGGGGCGTTCGATTGCATCAACCGCGACCGCGCCAGCCTGTTCGGCTCGGTCGGCATCGCGCTCGAGGCGGCGGAGCAGCGCGAGCGCCACGCGCAGCAGGTCAACCTGTTCGGCGATGCCGGCGGAGCCGGAGCCGAGCGCCCGGCGCTGATCCGCGTCGAGTGCTGGGACGAGGGGCGCGTGCTGAAGGAGGAAAAGGCGAGCCTCGGTTTCTATCTCTCCGGGCATCCCTTCAGCGCCTACCGCGCAGAGGTGCAGCGCTTCGTGCGCAGTTCGCTCAAGAACCTGCAGCCCGGCGCCGAACACCAGCAAAGAAACCAGCTCATCGCCGGCGTGGTCGAGTCGGTGCGCATACAGCGGACACAGAGCGGACGCATGGTGATCCTGAATCTGAGCGACGGCAGTGCCGCGCAGGAAGTCACCATTTACAGCGAGGTGTTCGACCAGTACCGGGACCTGTGCAAGGAGGACAACCTGCTGGTGATCGAAGCCAAGGTAAAGATCGTGCGGCG
>JADGRR010000150.1 GCA_017880745.1 Burkholderiales bacterium | reverse complement strand
ACGCCGCGGGCAATCTGCGCTCGGATGATCGCGTGCGCGTGTTCGACAACGGCTCGGGCGTGATGGTGGAGCCGCTCAATCCCGAGCTCGTCTACGTGCCCTACTACGACCCGCTGGTGGTGTACGGGTCGTGGTGGTGGCCCGCCTATCCGCCATTCCATTGGCGGCCCTGGTCGGGCTATTACGCGCGGCCGGGTTACGCCAGCGGCTTTTACTGGGGACCGCCGGTTGGCATTTCGGCGGGGTTCTTCTTCGGCGCGTTCGACTGGCCACGGCGCCAGGTCCGGGTGGTGCAGGTCAACAACTTCTATTACAGCCATAGCGTAGCCAATCGCGCCGTGTTCGCAAATCGCGCGCCCGGCGCATGGCAGCACGAACCGGAGCACCGCAGGGGCATCGCCTATCGCGGCATCGAGGCGCGCCAGCGCTTCGGCGCGGCTGGCGCGCCGCAGGGTCAGGGCAATCGCGCCGCCGAACCGCACCGCTCGGACCGGCGCATCGACCTGCGCCCTGCCGCTCCGCCTGCAATACGACCTGAAGCGCGATCCGACGGTCGCCGGCCCGATGCGCGACCCCCTGCGGAGACGCGCGCCAACGTGCAGCCGGCGCCGGCTACGCCGCCCGCACCGGTAATGCAACCCGCGCCCGCCGATACGCGATTCGATCGCCGTCGCGATACACGCAGCGTCCAACCTGCGCCGTCCGTGCCAGCCACGCCCCCCGCACCGGGCGCACAACGCGCACCGGTGACGCAAACCGCGCCAGCCGAGAACCGATTCGATCACCGCCGCGAAACGCGCGCCGCGCCGCAGCCTGCTGCACCCGCACCGGTCATGCAGCGCCCACCGACCATGCAACCCGCACCGGTCGTCGTGCATCCCGCACCAATCATGCAACCCGCGCCAGTCGTCGTGCATCCCGCACCAATCATGCAGCCCGCGCCAGTCGTCGTGCATCCCGCACCAATCGTGCAACCCGCGCCGACTACGCAAGCGGCGCCCGCATCAGGCGGCAACCGGCAAGCAGCGCGCCCCGAGCCGGGCGCGCGTCGTGAAGCGCCGTAAGCGGGCGAGTCAGCCGCGGAAGCCCATCCTGGCCAGAGCGCAATGCGCCAGGACACCGGCGCGGATCCCATCGCGCGCGCGAAGCCCGGCCGCCGGCAGCACCGGTCCGCTCCGCCCTGCATCTGACCCGGGGTCGGGCCGGCAGGCGGCGCTCCTGCCTTCGCGACACTGCAGTCGCGCGCCGCATTCGAACGCGGCGGCGCGCGCCGTTCGAATGCCTTGACGGGTAGATGTTCCACGGTTAGTCTCGCGCCAGAGCCGCTGCAGGGGACGGCTCTCGCTGGGAAGAGATGATGGCAAGCAGGGAGACGAGACCAACGCGGCGAACGCCCGCCCGATCGCGAATCTCACCTTGGCGCGCAGTCGGCGAGCCGGGCACTATAGCCCCCGCCGGCATCGAAACCCCATACGCTATCCTCGCGACGCCCAAAGGGAAATCGCTACTATGGTGGAGCTGTGTCAAGGTCCCGATCCGCATCCCCGGCGACCGCGGCTGCCGGCTCCGCCGCTGGCGACCGACACCCACTTTCACATTCTCGGGCCGGCCGCCCGCTATCCTTACGTCCTCGAGCGGGAGTACACGCCGCCGGACGCGCTTCCGGCAGCGTGTCGCCATCTGTTCCAGACACTCGGCATCGAACGCGCGGTCATCGTGCAGCCGAGCATATACGGCGCCGACAACCGCTGCGCGATGGACGCTGCAGCTTCGCTCGGCGTGCCGGTCCGCGTCGTCGTCGTCGTTCCGTACGACGCGCCGGATCAGGAACTCGCGCTGCTGCATGCCGGGGGCGCGCGCGCCGTCCGCTTCATCGTCGCGCATGCAGGCGGTCTGCCGCTCGCCGATCTCGAGCGGTTCTCCGCCCGGGCCAAGGACCGGGGCTGGCACATCCAGCTGCTGCTGCGTGCGAGCGATCTCGTCGCGCTTGAGCCGCGACTGGCCAGGCTGCCGTCGGATTTCGTCATCGACCATATGGCCTTCATCAGGCCGGCCGAAGGCGGGATCGAACAGCCGGCGTTCCAGGCGCTGCTGCGCCTTTTGCGAGGTGGACGCTGCTGGGTCAAATTTTCGGGCGCCTATCGGCAGACGGACGAGGCTCCGCCCTATCCCAGTCTGCTCCCGTTCGCGCGCACGCTGCTGCAGGCGCGCCCGGATCGCCTCCTCTGGGGCAGCGACTGGCCGCATGCCGTGTTCAAGGGCAAGATGCCGAACACAACCGACCTCTACGACCTGCTCGGCGACTGGGCGCCGGACGAAAAGACGCGCAAGCAGATCCTGGTCGACAATCCGGCGGCACTGTTTGATTTCTAGCCGTGCTGCAGGAAGGTGCGGCCCGCGGGACGGCGCCGATGCCGGCGCACAAGGTCGCCGGTCCGCATAACTGAATTCAACGCGCAAGCCAACAGGAGGAGAAACATGAAAGATTTGAATCGCAGAAAATTTATCACCCGCGGGCTCGGCATCGCAGCGGCGGCGAGTGCCGGCGCGACGGGCTTGAGCCTCGGTGCGCGCCCCGCGCGGGCGGCGGGGCAACCGGTCGTGCTCAAGCTCGCCCACCCGGACACGCCCATCCACCCGTCGCAGGAGATCGCCACGCGCTTCGGCAAGCTGGTCGAAGAACGCACCGGCGGATCGGTCAAGATTCGCGTGTTCGCGGGGGGCCAGCTCGGCAGCGAGGTCAATATCGTCTCCGGACTCACGACCGGGATCGTCGACCTGGCCATGCACACCACGGGTTTTCTGGAATCCTTCTTCCCCAAAATCCAGGCGCTCGACCTGCCGTTTCTGTTCCATGACTCGGCCACGGCGGAGCACCTGCTCGACGGCCCGATCGGGCAGGAGCTGCTCAACGATATGCAGGCCAAGGGAATCTACGGGCTGGCCTGGGGCCATTACGGCTGGCGCGTGACCGAGACCAACAACCGCGTGGTGAAGGTGCCGCAGGACCTCGCCGGGCTCAAGATCCGCATCCAGCCCGGCGCGGTGTTCGCCGCCATGTTCAAGGCGGTCGGCGCGGTGCCGATCGTGATCGATCTGGCGGAACTCTACATCGCGCTGTCGCAGGGCACGGTCAACGGCTACGAGCTGCCCTTCCTCGCGGTGGTCACGACGAAACTGGTGGAAGTGACCAAATATGTCGGCGTCACCAATCACGTCTACAACGGCGGGGCGTTCATGGCGAGCAAGCTCCGCTTCGACACCCTCACGCCGAAGGAGCAGGAGGTGATCCGCGAAACGGTGAAGGAGATCCAGCCCGGCTGGCGCAAGCTCGTCGCCGAGAAGTCGATCGAGAACCGCAAGATCTGCGAACAGCGCGGCCTGAAGGTCAACGAGATCGACTACCCGGCTTTCAGGAAAGCGATGGAGCCGGTGTACACCGAGTTCCGCGGAAAGATCGGCGCCGAGTTCGCCGACAAGGTGATCAAGGCGGCGAGCGCCTGAGCACAAGTGCGATTGGTCTAGGTACACGGTGCGATTGGTCCAGGCGCGCAGTGCGATCGCGCAGTGCGATGGGTGCAGGCGCGCGCTGCGGATACGTCCGCGTGGCGCCTTTGCCTGCGCGTCCTGCCCCGGCACAGCCGGAGCAGGACGCGGATGTCGCATGGCGCAGGCGGGAACAGGTGAACCGTGACCGGTGAATCGCATCTGGTCCCTACGGACCTCGATCCGGCCGCGCCGCATCCGGGCGCGCAAAGCCGCGCCACCCGCGCGCTCGACCAGACGCTCAAGAGCGTGCTCGCGCTGGCGCTCCTGTCCGAGATCGGCGTCGTCTTCTTCAACGTCGTCGGCCGCTCGTTCTTCGACTTTCCGCTGCTGTGGTCCGACGAGGCGGCGAAACTCGCGCTGTCGACGATCGCCTTCCTCGGCGGCGCCTTCGCCTACCGGCGCAACGAGCACGCCTTCGTGCATACGCTGATCGCGGTGCTGCCGCTGCCATGGCGGCGCGTCTGCTACGCGCTGACCGAGTTGCTCGTCCTCGCGATCGCGGTAACCGCGGGCATCAATTCGGTGCCGCTCTTGATCGCGCGCTGGAACGAGCTGACGCCGATCCTGCAGATCCACGCCAGCTGGTACGCGCTGCCGCTGATCGTCGGCATGGTCGTCCTCGCACTGACGGCGATCGAGCGCCTGCTCGCGCTGCACCGGCCGACGGTGCAGCGCGTGGGCGGCGTGTTCTTCGCCTTCGTTTTCATCCTTGCGGCCACGCGCGACGCCTGGCGCCCGTGGTTCGCGGGGGATGCGGCGCTCGGCCTCGCGCTCGGCCTGTTCTTTTGCACCGTGCTGATCGGGCTGCCCGTCGGTTTCGCGCTGCTGCTCGGGACCCTGGGCTTTCTGTACGCCTCGGGCGCGGTGCCGATGGTCGCGCTGGCGCAGAACATGGTCGACGGCACCGGCAATTTCGTGCTGCTCGCGCTGCCGTTTTTCATTTTCGCCGGCATGATCATGGAGACCGGCGGCATCAGCCTGCGCCTGGTGCGCTTCGTGCACGCGCTGGTCGGACATTTCCGCGGCGGACTGCTGCAGGTCATGGTGGTGAGCATGTATATCGTCTCGGGCCTCTCAGGCGCGAAGACCGCCGACGTGGCCGCCGTGGGCTCGGTCATGCGCGACATGCTGCGCCGCGAAGGCTACAGCCTGGAGCAGAGCGCGGCCGTGCTCGCGGCCTCGGCCGCGATGGGCGAGACCGTGCCGCCGAGCATCGCCATGCTGGTGCTCGCCTCGGTCACCACGCTCTCCATCGGCGCGCTGTTCGTCGCCGGCATCATTCCGGCCGCGGTGGTCGCCCTGTGCCTGATGACGCTGATCCACTTTCAGGCGCGGCGCGCCAACGCCAAGCGTCTGCCGCGCGCGAGCCTGCGCCAGGTCGCGACCGCGGGCGCAGGCGGCATCTTGCCGTTGCTGATGCCGGTGATCCTGTTCGTCGGCATCCTGCTCGGCATCGGCACCCCGACCGAGGTCTCGTCCTTCGCCGTGATCTACGGCATTGTGCTCGCCGGCCTGATTTACCGCGAGCTCGGCGCGCGCGAGTTCCTGCGCTGCATCATCGACTGCGCTGCGATATCCGGCATGATCCTGTTCATACTCGCCGCCGCCTCGAGTTTCTCCTGGGTGCTCACCGTCGCCTACCTGCCGCAGCGCCTGGTCGAGATCCTCACCGGCGTGCACGAGAGCCAGTGGCTGTTCATGCTCGGCTCGATCCTGCTGCTGATCGTGGTCGGCTCGATCCTCGAGGGCTTGCCCGCCCTGCTGATCCTGGCGCCTATCCTGATGCCGATCGCGGCCCAGGTCGGCATCAGCCCGTTGCATTACGGCATCGTGCTGCTGATCGCGATGGGAATCGGCCTGTTCATGCCGCCCATCGGCGTCGGCTTCTATGTCTCCTGCGCCGTGTGCGAGACCACCATCGAGAAATCGACGCGCGCGATGATCCCGTTCCTGGTGGTGCTGTTCCTCGGCCTGCTGCTGGTGGCGCTGGTGCCCTGGTTCACGCTGTTTCTGCCGGCGGCCTTCCATCTTGGCGGCTAGCGCCGACTGCGGCGAGCGGCTCTCGCGGCACAAGCGGCGCAGCACCACGCGCACTGGCGCCCAAATGCGCGACAATAGGCGCCCGTAATCCATCCCTTCAGCCATCCGCAGAAATCATCATGAATCCTTTCACCGAATCCATCACGCTTAGCGGAAGCCACGCATCGCTCGAACCGCTCTCAGCCGCGCATCATGACGATCTGCTCGAGGCCGTGCGCGACGGCGAGCTGTGGACGCTTTGGTATACCTCGGTACCGGCGCCGCAAGGCATGCGCGCCGAAATCGAACGCCGGCTCGGCCTCAAGCAGGCCGGCACCATGCTGCCGTTCGCGGTGCGCAACCGCGCGAACGGCAGGATCGTCGGCATGACCACCTACATGAACATCGACGCGAACAACCGCCGCGTCGAAATCGGTTCCACCTGGTACGCCAAATCGGCGCAGCGCACGCCGCTCAATACCGAATGCAAGCTCCTGCTGCTGACGCATGCGTTCGAGGCGCTGGCCTGCATCGCGGTCGAATTCCGCACCAGTTTCTTCAACCATGCCAGCCGCCGCGCGATCGAGCGCCTGGGCGCAAAGCAGGACGGGATTCTGCGCAGCCACCAGCGGCATGCCGACGGCAGCCTGCGCGACACCTGCGTGTATTCGATCCTCGCGCACGAATGGCCGGCGGTGAAGCGCCATCTGGAATTCAAACTGGAGCGCAATGGCAAGGAAGTCGGGTAAGGGGTTATCATGAGCGGAATGCAGGCGAAAGGCGGATGATCCATGCCGCGAAGTTCGCAGGCAGCGTCCGCGTGCTGCGCGCCTTGCGCCAGAATAACCGGAAGACGGGCGACCCTCGGCGCAAGGGCCCGGCAACGGCCAAATGTCGGGCTCGAGGCCGCATAGCCACCGCAACTCCAGGAAGGTCCGATCATGTTCAAACTGCAAGTACAGGAAGACGACAACGACCCACAGGCCTGGCACGACGTCAAAGGGCCGGACGGAAAACTGCTGATCTTCGACAAAGAATCCGAGGCCCGGGCGAAGCTCGAACTGCTATTTCCCATCCTGGTGAAGATGGAACGCTACGCCGCCGACTCGAAGCGCACGCGGGTGATCAGCATGTTCAAGGATGATGAAGACTAGAAACAAAGGGATAATCGCAACCCCGGCCTGCCCCGCAAATAAACGGCAATCCGGCCAACCCATCGACATCACAGAAAGGAAAATCCCATGAGACATCGACTGTTTCCCATCGCTCTCCTGCTGGCCGTCGTCCTGCAGATTGGCGCAGCCGGCGCCGCCG
>JADGRR010000149.1 GCA_017880745.1 Burkholderiales bacterium | reverse complement strand
CACTCCCGGAGGGGTGCCCTGCATCGGCCGCACGCGCTATCCCAATCTGCTGCTCAACACCGGCCATGGCACCCTGGGCTGGACCATGGCCTGCGGCTCGGGGGCGGCGATCGCGGATATCGCCAGCGGCAGGAGGCCGGAGACCGAATTTCGCTTTCTTCAGGGTTCATAACGAAATGAGGAGATATCCCCCAAGGTGGGAGACTAAAGGTCGGGACTACCCGAAGAGGCGGGGACTTTCCTCTCTCCCGTCAAGCGGGACCGAGGAAGGGGGATCGGGACCTTCGGAGCGCATCCCGTCATGCTCCCCTGAGTCAGGTGCCTGGCGGTAATTCTGTCAGGCGCTCTTAATCTCTTGCCGCGCGCATCTCGGCCAGCACGCCGTCGATCAAGAGGCGCGCGATCGAGATTCTGTTGGGCAATTTCGGCAGCGCATCGAGCGCGAACCATTGCGCGTCCTCGATTTCGTCCGGCGCGGGCGTGATCTCGCCGCCGGCGTAGTCGGCGACGAAGGCGATCATGAGCGAGTGCGGAAACGGCCAGGGCTGGCTGGCGAAATAACGCGGATTGGCGATGCGCACGCCCGTTTCCTCCAGCACCTCGCGCGCGAGGCACTGTTCCAGCGATTCGCCCGGCTCGACGAAGCCGGCGAGCGCGCTGTACATGTTGGGCGGAAAGTGCGGCGAGCGCGCGAGCAGGATTTCGCGCTCGCGCGTGACCAGGCACATGACGGCAGGCGCGATGCGCGGATAGGCGATGAGCCCGCAGGCGGGGCATTCGCGCGCGCGCTCGCTGTCGCGGTGGCGCATGGGCGTCGCGCAGCGGCCGCAATACTGGTGGGTGCGGTCCCAGTCGACGAACTGCAGCGCGCGGCCGGCGAGCGCGAACAGGCTGTCGTCCAGCCTGCCGTACAGCGCGCGCAGACCCTGCCACAACGTGCCCCGCGGCGCCTCGGTATCGGCGCCGTACTCGAAGGCGTAACAGGCGCGCTCGCCCAGCGTGCCCAGATACAGGCGGCGCAACGGCTCCGTGCCGAGGCCGGCAAGTTCCTTATGCCCGGGCAGTTGCGCCCCGGGCGGGTCGCCCGCCACCAGCAGCAAGGTCTGCTGGAACACGAAGCACAGGCTCTCGGTGTCGGGCTCGCCCGCGGCGAGCACGCCGCCGACATAGGACTCAGGCGCGGTAAAGGGCATCATCGGAAATCACCGGCGCGAGGCATATTCGCTGCTGGTCCGCCTCAGGCTTTTCTCAGGCGCCGGATCAGGCTGGAGGTATCCCAGCGCCCGCCGCCCATTTTCTGCACTTCGCCGTAGAAGCCGTTGATGACCTCGGTGACCGGCAGCGGCGCGCCGTTTTTCTGCGCCTCTTCCAGCGATATGCGCAGGTCCTTGCGCATCCAGTCCACGGCAAAACCGAAATCGAACTTGCCGTCGATCATGGTCTTGCCGCGGTTGTCCATCTGCCAGGACTGGGCGGCGCCTTTGCCGATCACCTCCAGCACCTGCTTCATGTCCAGTCCCGCCTTGAGGCCGAAGTTGATGCCCTCGGCCAGACCCTGTACCAGGCCGGCGATGCAGATCTGGTTGACCATTTTGGTGAGCTGGCCGGAGCCCGAAGGCCCGAGCAGGGTCACCGCCTTGGCAAAGTGGGCAATGACCGGCTTGGCCGTTTCGAACGCGGCCGCTTCGCCGCCGCACATCACGGTCAGCGTGCCGTTCTCGGCGCCGGCCTGGCCGCCAGAAACCGGCGCGTCGATGAAGTGGATGCCTTTCTTGGCCGCCGCGGCAAACAGTTCGCGCGCGATGTTGGCCGAGGCGGTGGTGTGGTCGACGTAAATGCTGCCCGTGACCATGCCTTCGAACGCCCCACTCGCGCCGAGGGTCACTGCGCGCAGGTCCGGATCGTCGCCGACGCAGGAAAATACGATGGCGGCGCCCTGGGCGGCGGCTTTGGGCGTATCGGCCGCCTTGCCGCCGTGCTTCGCCACCCAGGCGTCGGCCTTGGCGCGCGTGCGGTTGTACACCGTGACTTCATGGCCGTTCTTGGCCAGGTAGCCGGCCATGGGAAAACCCATGACGCCCAGACCGAGGAATGCGACTTTTGCCATTGCTTGTCTCCTATAGGTTCAGTACAGCGCGTCATTATAGAGGCTCACGCCCGGGGCATCACTTTTCCGGAATGAGCTTGCCCGCCTCCGACAGCAGGAACGTGCGGAAGGCCTGCGCCACCGGCGACAGCCGCTTGGCCGCCAGGCGCACCACGTACCAGTCGCGCACCAGCGGCAGGCCCTGGACGTCGAGGATCGCCAGGCGCCGCGTCTTCAGCTCCAGGCCGATGGTATGCAGCGACAGTAAGCTGATGCCCATGCCTGCCTGCACCGCCTGCTTGATGGTCTCGTTGCTCGCCATTTCCATGCTGACGTTGAGCGGCAGGCGGTGCTCGGCGAACAGGCGCTCGAGCAGCCCGCGCGTGCCCGAACCCGGCTCGCGTATCAGAAAAGTCTCCTCGGCCAGGCGCGCGAGCGGGATGCGGCGTTTTTTCGCGAGCGGGTGGCCGGGCGCGGCGATGACCACGTGCGGATGGCGCGCGAATGCTTCGGCCACGGCGTCCATGCGCTGCGGCGGCCGCCCCATGATGGCGAAGTCGATCTCGTTGTCGGCGAGCTGCTTCAGCACCAGCTCGCGGTTGCCGGCCCAGAGCTTGAGCGTCACGCCCGGGTGCTTTTTCAGAAACACCGCGAGCAGGGGCGGCACCAGATATTGGGCGGTGCTGACCATCGCGATGTGCAGCCGCCCCTGCGCCATGCCCTTGCGCGCCGCCAGGGCCTCGTCGGCTTCGCGCAACTGCTGGGCGATGGCGCGGCTGTGCCGGTGCAGCTCGGCACCGAGCTCGGTGAGGAAGATCTTCTTGCCGATGCGCTCGAACAGCGGCAGCCCCGCCTGCTGCTCCAGGCTTTTCACCTGCATCGACACCGCCGGCTGGGTGAGATACAGCTCGCGCGCGGCGCGCGCGAACGACAGGTTGCGCGCCACGGCCTCAAACACCTGCAGCTGGCGCAGGGTCGCGTGTCTCAATGTCATCTTGGCCGGCCCGGTTGATACATCAGTATAAGCTTATCATACAGATAAGAAACAGTGACTATCATTTATGTATGACCACGGCTAGGCTGTGCGCAGGATCAATGTTTTTCAGCGGAGGCGGACATGAAGAAGACGGGCAGCACTTACAGCGCCGGGGTCAAGGACTACCGGCACACTTACTGGGAGCCGGACTATCCGGTAAAGGATTCCGACCTTCTGGCCTGCTTCAAGATCACGCCGCAGGAAGGCGTGCCGCGCGAGGAGGCGGCGGCGGCGGTGGCGGCCGAGTCTTCCACCGGCACCTGGACCACGGTGTGGACCGATCTGCTGACCGATCTCGAGCATTACAAGGGCCGCGCCTACCGCATCGAGGACGTGCCCGGCGACCCTTCCTGCTTCTACGCTTTCATCGCCTATCCGATTGACCTGTTCGAGGAAGGCTCGGTGGTCAACGTGCTCACTTCGCTTGCCGGCAACGTGTTCGGCTTCAAGGCGATCCGCGCACTCAGGCTGGAGGACGTGCGCTTCCCGCTCGCCTACGTCATCACCTGTGGCGGGCCGCCGCACGGCATCGCGGTCGAGCGCGACATCATGAACAAATACGGGCGGCCGCTCTTGGGCTGCACCATCAAGCCCAAACTGGGCCTGTCGGCGAAGAACTACGGCCGCGCGGTGTACGAATGCCTGCGCGGCGGGCTCGACTTCACCAAGGACGACGAGAACGTCAATTCGCAGCCGTTCATGCGCTGGCGCCAGCGCTTCGACTTCGTCGCCGAGGCGGTGAAGAAAGCCGAAGCCGAGACCGGCGAGCGCAAGGGCCATTACCTGAATGTCACCGCGCCCACGCCCGAGGACATGTACCAGCGCGCCGAATACGCCAAGTCGCTGGCGATGCCGATCATCATGCACGACTTTCTCACCGGCGGTTTTTGCGCGCATACCGGGCTCGCGAACTGGTGCCGCAACAACGGCGTGCTGCTGCACGTGCACCGCGCGCTGCATGCGGTGCTCGACCGCGACCGCCACCATGGCATCCACTTCCGCGTGCTGGCGAAATGCCTGCGGCTCTCCGGCGGCGACCACCTGCACTCGGGCACCGTGGTGGGCAAGCTCGAAGGCGACCGCGAGGCGACGCTGGGCTGGATCGACCTGATGCGCGAGAAATTCATACCCGAGAACCGCGCGCGTGGCATATTCTTCGACCAGGACTTCGGTTTCATGCCCGGTCTGTTCCCGGTGGCCTCCGGCGGCATCCACGTATGGCACATTCCGGCGCTGGTCGCGATTTTCGGCGACGACTCGGTGATGCAGTTCGGCGGCGGCACGCTCGGCCACCCCTGGGGCAACGCCGCCGGCGCCTGCGCCAACCGCGTCGCGCTGGAAGCCTGCGTCGAGGCGCGCAACCAGGGCCGCCAAGTGGAAAAGGAAGGCAAGGAAATCCTCGTCGCGGCGGCCAAAACCAGCCCGGAGCTGAAGGCCGCGATGGAAACCTGGAAGGAAATCAAGTTCGAATTCGACACCGTCGACAAGCTCGACGTGGCGCACGCCTAACGGACGTCAACTATTTCTTGGGGAGCTGAACATGGGTGAAATGCGGGACTACAAGTCGCGGCTGTCGGATCCGGCGAGCCGCAAATTCGGCACCTTTTCCTACCTGCCGGCGATGACGCCGGAGCGCATCCGCAAGCAGGTCGAGTACATCGTCGCGCGCGGTTGGACGCCCGCGCTCGAACACACCGAGCCCGAGCACCTGATGGACGACTACTGGTACATGTGGAAGCTGCCGCTGTTCGGCGAGACCGACGTGAACCGCGTCCTCGCCGAGGCCGATGCCTGCCACAAGGCTAACCCGAACAATCATGTGCGGCTGGTGGGCTACGACAAGCTGAAGCAGACCCAGGGCGCGGCGATGGTGGTGTTCCGCGGCAAGACGATTTAGAACCCATAGCAAAAGTTATTTTGCTACGATCCGATTTGGGGGAGCACGAGGGGAGGTATCCCCTCGTATTGTTAAAGGCTCCTAACCGGATGCGGGCAAAGGGGGGAGCATGAGCATCAAAGCGCTGATTTTCGACGTCGACGGCACCATCGCCGATACCGAGGAAACCCACCGCCAGGCGTTCAACCTCGCATTCCTCGAGCACGAGTTGCACTGGGACTGGAGCCGCAGCGAGTATGCCGAACTGCTGCGCACCTCGGGCGGCAAGGAGCGTCTCGCAGTCTATATCGACTCGCTCGCGGCGGCGCGGCAGGAGAAGGCCCGGTTGAAGGGCATGGTGCAACTTATCCACGGCACCAAGACGCGCATTTACGGCGAGTTGATCGCCGACGGCCGCGCGCCGCTACGGCCCGGCGTGGCGCGGCTGATCGGTGAGGCGCGCGCGGCGGGTGTGCGGCTGGGCATTGCCTCGACCACGACTTCGGCCAACGTCTCGGCGCTCATCGGCGCGCAGTTCGGCGCCGAGGCCTGGAACTGGTTCGAGGCGCTCGCCTGCGGCGACGTGGTGTCCCACAAGAAACCCGCGCCGGATATCTATGTGCGGGTACTCGGTATGCTGCGCTTGCCGGCGCAAGCCTGCGTCGCCTTCGAGGACTCGGTCAACGGCCTGAAATCGGCCAAGGCGGCCGGGCTGTATACGGTGGTCACACCCACCCAATGGAGCATGGGGCAGGATTTCGGCGGCGCCGACCTGGTGTTGCAGGGGCTGGGCGACGCGGATGCGCCGCTCGACGCGGGCGGCGCCAAGTTCGCCGGCGGACCGTATCTGACGCTGGAACGACTGGAACAGCTGCACGCCGCGGCGATGCGACCGGCCGCGGCGTAACATAAGAACCCGTTGCAACATGAATTTGCAACGGACCGAACCAGGGGGAGACATGCCGCAGGAGACCACGCTTACCGAATTCATCATCGGCGAGCAGCGAAAATACAGCCACGCCACGGGCGGCTTCACTGCGCTCCTGAACGACATCCGCCTTGCCTGCAAGCGCATCTCCTATCTCATCGGCAAGGGTGCCCTGGGCGGCGCCCTCGGCGCGGCGTCCGAGGAAAATATCCAGGGCGAGCGGCGCATCAAGCTCGACGCGATGGCGAACGATATCTTTCTGCGCACCAACCGATGGGGCGGGCATCTCGCGGCGATGGTCTCGGAAGAGCTGGAGGCCGTGTATCCGATCCCGGCGCAGTACCCGCGCGGCCGCTACCTGCTCGTGTTCGACCCGTTGGACGGGTCGGACAATGTCGACGTCAACGGCACGGTGGGCTCCATTTTCTCGGTGCTGCGCTGCCCGGAGGGCGTAACCGAGCCGACGGCGGCGGATTTTCTGCAACCGGGTACCGAGCAGGCTTGCGCCGGCTATGCCATCTACGGCCCGACCACCATGCTGGTGCTCTCCCTCGGCCACGGCGTCTACGGCTTCACCCTAGACCGCGAGCTGGGCGAGTTCATGCTCACCCATCGCGACCTGCGCATCCCGGCGGATACGAGCGAGTTCGCCATCAACGCTTCCAACGAGCGTTTCTGGGAGCCGCCGGTGAAGCGCTACATTTCGGAATGCCTCGCCGGTGCCAGCGGGCCGCGTGCCAAGGACTTCAACATGCGCTGGATTGCCTCGCTGGTGGCCGAGGTGCACCGCATCCTGCTGCGCGGCGGGCTATTCCTGTACCCGAAGGACAGCAAGGATACGGCCCTGGCGGGGCACCTGCGCCTGCTGTACGAGGCGAACCCGATGGCGCTCTTGATCGAGCAGGCGGGGGGCGCGGCCTCGACCGGACGCGGGCGCATACTCGAAGTCGAGCCGGA
>JADGRR010000148.1 GCA_017880745.1 Burkholderiales bacterium | reverse complement strand
CACGAGGGCAGGTATCCCCTCGTTTTGTTATAGACTCTTAGCCCCGGCGCCAGGCGCCGTGCAGAACCATTCAGATTTTCAGACATGCCAGTCAATCTTTCTGCTCCAAATCCAGCCGATCTGATGCCGGTGAAAGGGTTGGCGCTGGGTATCGCCGAGGCCGGCGTGCGCAAGGCGAAGCGCAAGGACCTGCTGGTCATGCGTTTCGCCGAAGGCGCGGCGGTCGCCGGCGTGTTCACACAGAACCGCTTTTGTGCCGCGCCCGTGATTCTGTGCAAGGAGCATCTCGCGCTCGAGCGGCCGCTGCGCGCACTGGTGGTGAATACCGGCAATGCCAACGCCGGCACCGGCGACGACGGCCTGGCGCGTGCGCGCCAGACCTGTGCCGAACTGGCCGCGCTGCTCGGCTGCGAAAGCTCGCAGGTTCTGCCGTTTTCGACCGGCGTGATCATGGAGCCTTTGCCGGTGGAGCGCATCGTCGCGGCGCTGCCGCGCGCCCTCGCCGATTGTCGCGAGGACAACTGGGCGCGCGCCGCGGAGTCGATCATGACCACCGACACCGTGCCCAAGGCGCGGTCGCGAAGGATAACACTCGGTGGCAAGAGCGTGACCGTGACCGGGATGGCCAAGGGAGCCGGTATGATCCATCCCGATATGGCGACGATGCTAGGCTTCGTGGCGACCGACGCGGCCGTAAGCCGGGAGGCGCTACAGCGCATGCTGAACCAGGCCGCCGCGGGCTCGTTCAATCGCATCACGGTGGACGGCGACACCTCGACCAACGATTCCTTCGTGCTGATTGCGACCGGCGCCGCGGGCACGCAGACCATCGTTGACGAGCGCCACCCGGATTACGCGGCCCTCGCCGAGACCGTCGCCGAAGTCGCCGTCTGGCTCGCCCAGGCGATCATCCGCGACGGTGAAGGCGCGACCAAGTTCATCACCGTGCAGGTCGAGGGCGGCAAGAGCGAAGAGGAATGCACTCGCGTCGCCTTCGCCATCGCCCATTCGCCGCTGGTCAAGACCGCGTTTTTTGCCTCCGACCCCAACCTGGGACGGCTGCTTTGCGCCATCGGTAACGCCGGCATTCCCGACTTCGACGTCGGCCGGGTGCAACTGCATCTGGGCGATGTGCTCGTGGCCAAGGACGGAGGCCGCAATCCGGCCTATCGCGAAGAGGATGGCCAACGCGTGATGAAGCAAAGCGAGATCACCGTGCGCGTGGAACTTGCCCGCGGCTCGGCGCAGACCACGGTGTGGACCTGCGATCTGTCGCACGATTACGTTTCTATCAACGCGGATTACCGCAGCTGAATTGCATGAGCGAATTGTCCAAATTTCTGGAACGAGCCGAAGCGCTGGTAGCGCGCCTCGAAGTGTTGCTGCCTGCAGTTCAGCCGCCGGTGGACTGGAACGCGAGCATTGCCTTTCGCTGGCGCAAGCCGGGCGGGCACGGCCATCTGCAGCCGGTTGTCCATCCGCACAAAATCCGCTTGTCCGATCTGCGCGGCGTCGATCGGCAGAAGCACTTGATCGAGCAGAACACGCGCCAATTCGTGACCGGGCTTCCGGCCAACAACGTGCTGCTGACCGGCGCGCGCGGCACCGGCAAGTCGTCCCTGGTCAAAGCGGTGCTCAACAAGTTCCACCGCCAGGGCCTGCGCCTGATCGAAGTCGACAAACACGACTTGATCGACCTGCCCGATATCGTCGATCAGATTTCCGCTCGCACCGAGCGCTTCATCATCTTCTGCGACGATCTGTCGTTCGAGGCGGCGGAGGCCGGCTATAAGGCGCTCAAGGTGGTGCTGGACGGCTCGATCGCCGCAACTTCGGAAAACGTCCTCATCTATGCCACATCCAACCGGCGCCACCTGATGCCCGAATACATGCAGGAAAATCTCGAGTACAAGCACGTGGGCGAGGAGATCCATCCGGGCGAGACCTCGGAAGAGAAGATTTCCCTGTCGGAGCGCTTCGGTCTGTGGGTGTCGTTCTATCCCTTCGATCAAGACGATTACCTCGGCATCGTCGGGCACTGGCTGGCCGAATTGGGCTGCACGGCGCGGGAGATTGCGGCCACGCACGAAGAAGCGCTGCAGTGGGCGCTCTCGCGCGGCTCGCGCTCGGGCCGCGTCGCCTGGCAGTTTGCGCGCGACGTCTCCGGCCGGCTGCACGCGGCAAGCGGCGCGCGCGCGAAGCGCGATTGAATACCACTCCGGTCGAAGTCGTTGCCGCGGTCATCGAGCGGCCGGACGGTCACTTCTTGCTGGCGCAGCGTCCTGCAGGCAAGGTGTATGCCGGCTACTGGGAATTTCCCGGCGGCAAAGTCGAGCCGGGGGAGCCGCTGGCTGCGGCGATCGCGCGCGAACTGCACGAGGAACTCGGCATCGAGGTTGAAATCGCGCATCCGTGGATCGTGCGCATCTATACCTATCCGCACGCCAAGGTGCGGCTGAATTTCTTCCGCGTGCGCGCCTGGCATGGCGAACCGCACGGAAAAGAGCAGCAACAGCTTGCGTGGCAGCACGCGTCCGCCCTCGACGTAGCGCCGCTGCTGCCGGCCAACGCGCCGGTGCTGCGCGCGCTGCAGCTTCCGTTCGAGTACGCCATCACCCATGCGGGAGAGATCGGAGCAGAACAGCAGTTGCGTCACCTCGATCGGCGTCTGGCGCAGGGTTTGAAATTGATCCAGGTGCGCGAGAAAGGCATGCAGGCAAGCACGCTGGAGCGTTTTGCCGCAGCCGTGATCGTCAAGGCGCGCGCGCACGGCGCGCGCGTCCTGATCAACGCCGACATCGAGCTTGCCGGGCGCCTGGGCGCGGACGGCGTGCATCTGGCTGCGGCGCAGCTCGCGTGCATGGAGCGCCGGCCGGCGCTGGCCTGGTGCGCCGCCTCCTGCCACAACGCAGAGGAACTCGCGCGCGCGGCGCAACTCGGGGTCGATTTCGCGGTGCTCGGTCCGGTGCAGGCGACGCCTTCGCACCCCGACGCGATGCCGCTCGGCTGGGAACGCTTTGCCGCGCTCGTGCGTGGGGCCACGTTGCCGGTGTTTGCGCTGGGCGGAATGCGGCCAGGCGACCTGGAACCCGCCTGGTGCCGTGGTGCGCAGGGCATCGCCATGGTGCGCGGGAGCTGGCCGGGCGGCTGAGCGAAGCGCCTGCTTCAATATGAGGGGATACGCCCCCTTATCCTCCCCTGAATCGGCCCGCTGCAAAATTCATCTTGCAGCGGGATCTTGGCGAGCAGTGGACAGCGCTGGCGCTGCGCCGCGGAATTCAAGGCGCGTCATGTTCCGATCCCGCGGACCTCGCGTCCGGATCCTCGTCTTTGCCTTTGACCGCCACGCGATATTCCTCGCTTGCCCAGGCACCGAGGTCGATCATCTTGCAGCGCTCGGAGCAGAACGGACGGAAAGGCGATTCCGGTCCCCAGCGCACGGGCTTGGCGCAACGCGGGCAGCTGACCGTGCGGCTATTCTGGGTCACAGGTTGCACAGGGTGAGTTCGAACTCCACGTTCGAACTGCTGGTATGCGGGCGCGCGTCGTCGCCGAAGATCGCAAAGCGGATGTTGAGGGCGTATTTGTTGGCGCTGATCTCCGGGATGAATTGCGAATCCTGCGGCAGACGGATACCCACCATCTGCACCACCCGTCCGCCGAGCATCTGCTGAAACAGCCCTTGCTGGGCCACGATCTTTGACGGCTTGCCGCTCTCGCGCAGCAGCCGCAGCACGATGGCCGAAGCGTCGCGGACCGGATACAGCGGGTTGATCCAGCCGTGCAGGTCGAAGGCGCGCGAGCCGGAATCGCGATGCAGCCAGTAGTGGTACGAGGGCAGGTCGAATTCGCAGACGCCGCCGGGAATGCCGGTGCGCTGCTTGATCGACATCAGCCACTCGTTCTCGCGCAGATACTGGCCGATCTTGCCGGTCATGTTGAACAGCGCGGAACTCGCCTGCTCGATCTCGGCGATTACCTGATTCAGCACTTCTTCGGAGATTTCCGGGTTGTTGCGGAACGACAGCAGCACCTGCTTCTGCCGCTCCAGCTCCTGCAGCAGATCCGATTTCAGGTCGGCGCGGCTTGCTACCTCGAGAATCTCGAACAGGGTGAGCAGCGCCGCGTGGTGATCGAGCGCATCCTGGCGCGCGAGAAAATAGCGTGCACGGTCGAACAGATCCTCCAGGCGCAACAGCGTGCGGATGCGCTCGTTGAAGGGATATTCGTAAGTGATCACTATTGCGCCAGTGGCCCGAAGTCAGTGTAATTTTTACGGATTTTGACCGATTCGTCAGTAATTTACAACTTCATGCGCCGCCGGCGGCGAGCTGCAGATAGCGCGCATGCAGTGCCTCGACCTGGCGGCGCAGCTGCGCCAGGTCCTGGCTGTTGTCGATCACGTCGTCGGCTGCGGCGAGGCGCGCCGCACGCGATACCTGGTTCGCCATGATGGCGCGCACCTGCGCGGCGTCAAGCCCGCTGCGGGCCATCACGCGCGCGCGTTGCAGTTCTTCCGGGCAATCGACGACAAGAATGCGCCGGCAGCGCTTGCGGTAATCCTGCGACTCGATCAGCAGCGGTATCATCAGCATGACATACGGGCCGCGTGCAGCCTGTACGAGCTCGTTCGTCTGCGTTCGTATCATGGGATGCAGTATCGACTCGAGCAGGCGCTTTTTCGCCGCGTCGGCGAACACCAGTTCGCGCATGCGCGCGCGATCGAGCGCGCCGCCAGGTGTGACGTAGTCCGCGCCGAAGGCGGCGCGGATCGGCGCCATCGCTGCTCCGCCGGGGCCGGTGAGCGCATGCGCAACGGCATCGGTGTCGATTACCGTTGCGCCGAGTTCCTCGAACACCTGCGCCGCGGCGCTCTTGCCGCTGCCGATGCCGCCTGTCAGGCCCACGATATATGGCATATGACTCATTGCAAAACGAGAGGATACATCCGCTCATGCTCCCCTACGTCGGGCGCGGTTTCGACGATTCCGAAACGGCCTCATGGACGAGCAGTGCCGCGCAAAGGAAAGAAGTCTCAATCGCGGAGGAGGCAGACGATGCAGCGAAACGGTTCATTTTTTTTCACCGCGCCCTCTGCGGAAAATATCCATCCTGGGCCGACAAGAAAGGTTCGAATGCCGATGCGCTCTAGAACAACTTCAGGTACGCATAGGTCAGCGGTTTGCCCCAGAACAGCGCGATCACGCTGGCCATCGCGAGGTAGGGGCCAAACGGAATCGGGACGTTGCGCCCGTGCTTGGCGATCAGCATGAGCGCGATGCCGAAGACGGCGCCGACTAACGAGGAGGCGAGCACGACCAGCGGCAACATCTGCCAGCCCAGCCAGGCGCCGACCGCGGCAAGCAGCTTGAAGTCGCCAAACCCCATGCCTTCCTTGCCGGTCGCGAACTTGAACCCCCAATACACGCACCACAGCGCGAGATAGCCCGCCGCCGCGCCAGTCACCGCCGAAGCGAGGTCGACGAAAGTACCGCCGAGGTTGAGCAGCAGTCCGGCCCAAAGGAGCGGCAGCGTGATCGAGTCGGGCAGCAGCTGGGTGTCGAAATCGATGAACGACACCGCAATCATGCACCACAGGAACAGCATTGCCGCGAACGCCGCGAGGCCGAAGCCGAAGTGCCACGCTGCGTAGGCGCCCGCCAGTCCGCTCAATCCCTCGATCAGCGGATAGCGCGGGCTGATGCGCGTGCCGCAGGCCGAGCATTTGCCGCGCAGTGCGAGATAGCTTGCTATCGGAATGTTCTCTAGCGCCGAGATCGGGTGAGCGCAGGCGGGACAGCGCGAGCGCGGCAGCGCCAGGTTGAATGTTTCCTGCTTCGGCAGCTCTTCGCCGCGCAGCTCGGCGCACTGAACCTGCCAGTCGCGCTCCATGATCCTGGGCAGGCGATAGATGACGACGTTCAGGAACGACCCGATGCACAGGCCGGCAGCGAGGCAGAGCCAGGGAAAAATGGCGGGATGGGTCAGCGATCCCAGGGACGTCATAGGAGCGGAGGAGGAAGGAGGGACGGGAGAGGAGATACGCGGGTTGGACGCGTTGTCCGGCCTATCCTCACCCTTTCCCTTCCCGTTCTAAACGGCTGCGCCGAGTTTGAAGATCGGCAAATACATGGCTATCACCATGCCGCCGATCAGCGTGCCCAGGACCACCATGATGATCGGTTCCATCAGGCTGGAGAGCGCCTCCACGGCATCGTCCACTTCGGCCTCGAAAAAGTCGGCAACTTTGGACAGCATGCCATCGAGCGCGCCCGATTCCTCGCCGATCTGCACCATCTGGAGAACCATGCTGGGGAACACGCCCACATCGGTCATTGCCACCGTCAGGCTGGAGCCGGTGCTGACCGCTTGCTGGATTTGCCTGGTCGCTACCAAGTAGACATAATTGCCCGCGGCGCCCCCCACCGAGTCGAGGGCTTCCACCAGCGGCACGCCGGCTGCAAACATGGTCGAGAGCGTACGGGTCCAGCGGGCGATGGTCGATATGCGTATCAGGTGGCCGAATATCGGTGCTCTTAGCAGGACCCTGTCCATGAAGATCTGCACTGCGAGCGAGCGCTTCCACGCATACATGAAGCCGTAGACGCCGCCGAAGATCAGGGGGAAGATGATGTACCAATACCTGACGAAGGTGTCCGATATTGCCATCACGAACAGGGTTGGTGCGGGCAAGTCGGCGCCGAAGCTGGTGAACACCTGTTTGAATGCAGGGATCACGAAAATCATGATCACCGCAGTGATGATGAAGGCTACTGCGATAATGGCGACGGGGTAGAACAGCGCGGACTTGATCTTGGACTTGATTGCCTGCGTCTTCTCCTTGTAGGTGGCCAAGCGGTCGAGCAGGGATTCCAGAATACCGGCCTGCTCGCCGGCA
>JADGRR010000147.1 GCA_017880745.1 Burkholderiales bacterium | reverse complement strand
AGCGCATCGAGCGGGGCGCCGGCGCGGTTGATCCAATAGGTGCGAAAGCCGAAGGACTTCGCGCCGCAGGCGTCCCAGCAATTGGACGAAACGAAGCCGATTGCCGGTTTCGGCAGCTGCAGGCGATCGACGGCGATTTGATACACGCTCGGATCGGGCTTGAAGGTTTTCACCTCGGCCACGCTCAGCACGGCGTCCAGCACCCGGTCCAGGCCGCTCGCGGCCACCAGCGGATCGAGCATGTCCGGCGAGCCGTTGGACAGGATGGCGAGCTTGCGTCCGCGCAGCGCCTCGAGCGCCGGCATCGCGTCCGGATACAGGCTGAGGTTCAGATATTGCCGCATCAGAGCGGCCGCCTGCGCATCGCTCAACTCGAGCCCGAGCGCGGCGCAGGCATAGCGCAAGCCGGCCTCGGTGACGCGGCTGAATGCTGCGTAACGGCGCATCAGGCTGCGCTGCCAGGTGTATTCGAGCTGCTTCGCGCGCCATAGCTGACTCAGCGCCGCGCCCTTGCCCGGCCAGAAGCGCTCGCACAGCGCGATCACGGAATGCACGTCGTAGAGCGTGCCATAGGCGTCGAAAACGAAGGCCAGCGGTTTCATGATCCTTGCTGCATGATGCAGGCCAGCGCATTTTGCGCCGGATCCGGCTATCCAGGCAATACGCCGGAGGGCACATCCGCCGCGTGTTGCCTGACCCGGCGGCGCAGCGCATTTCACCCGCTGCCGAAAATGGGACGACGTGAAGAATTGGCGCGGTGTTGAATAGGCGCCGGCGGGGAAGGGAATGGTCCTGCCCTTTGCTTGGGCTCGCTGTTGCACCCCGCAAATCGCAGGCGGCCGGGCGCGAAACCGGTTGACGCTTCGGCAAGCAATCGATTATTCGGCGAGGTATTCAGCGGCCTTCTAGCGTAATATTCGCATGAGTTCCACGATCCGGATTTCGGACGCAGGATTTCTTCCATTCGGGCAGGCATGACCTTGGTCCTTGCCCTTAAGCGGGGGTTGAGCGTTGTCATGAACCAGAGCAGGCAGCAGGAGCAGGATGGCGCCCCGACCAAACCGAAGGTGCGCAAGGACTGGGAGTTGTTCTGGCGAATAATCGCGGTCCTCATGCTGCTTATCATCGGTTGGATCGTCTGGGTGTTGTATCAGATCACGCCCAGATCGGTGGTTACCCCGCTGGCGTACGAGTTCCAAGTCAAGTCCGTCGGCACGCAGCCATCCGCAACCGGCGCGGCATCGGCGGTCGCTTCCCCGCAGCCGGCTGCGGCAAACCCTGCCGCGCAAGAGGGAGCGGCTGCAGTCGCCCTGCCTCAGGTGGCGCCTGAGGCGGCAGCGGCTGCGCTGGCAATGGACGAGGCGCAGGCCGCCATGCGGTCCGGCGCCCATCAATCCTCCGCCGATGTTCAGGCCGCTGCCTTGGAAGAGAAGAAAGAACAACGCCGGAGGGCAGAACCAATCGAGCGGGATGGGCTCAAGCTCTCACCCGAGATCACCACGCCGCTGGTCGGAAGAAAAGGGATTCCCAAGCAATAGGAACGCAAACCCGGCGGCGCGCCCCCGGTTCCAGCCGCGGCAGACGCAGCCGGAAAAGTCCGGTTTTAGGCGGAATGGTACTTACTTAAGCTCCTCTTGGTGATGAACCCGAATTGTCTTGTGGGAGCGAGCTTGCTCGCGATATCCGACGCGCAATCGCGAGCAAGCTCGCTCCCACACAGATTCCGCGCCGCGCTCATGCGGTGAATGTTAGCAGGCCCTGGTCTCTCAACTCTGGAAATCATTTTGCTTCCACGCATCCCGGCGCGCGTCAGTCTCGTTCTTGTCGGGTCGATGTTTTTGCTGCCGTTCCTGAATCCGTACCACTTCTTTCCGCTGACCAATTTCTATACGGAGTGGCTGGCCCTCGCTTTGGGCCTGGCCGCCTTGTTGCCGTTGTCGGTGAAACGCTTCTGGGACGAAGTGGAAATCCCGACGCTGGCATTGTGGTTGCTGGGCTTTGCCGCCGTGTTGCCGCTGCAACTCGTGTGGCTGGACATTGCCTATCCGGAACTGTCGCTGCTGGGCGCGCTATACGTCATCTGGGCGGCATGGCTGGTCTGGCTGGGGCGGGTGCTGGCGAAATCCTGCGGCATGCACGCATTGGCCGTCTGGCTCGCTGCGATGCTGGTGCTGGGCGGGCTGCTGAACGCTGGCGCTGCCGTACTGCAGTTCTACGCC
Source organism: Burkholderiales bacterium (assembly GCA_017880745.1). Taxonomy (GTDB): domain Bacteria; phylum Pseudomonadota; class Gammaproteobacteria; order Burkholderiales; family SG8-39; genus 2-12-FULL-64-23. The sequence continues at coordinate 4,681 of JADGRR010000147.1, read as the reverse complement.
ATTGATTCGCTGCTCGGTCCCGTGATCGCCAGTCTGGGCGCGACGACAGGAGGGGCGTATGGCAATTTCGGCCAAAACAACCATTTCGCCGACTATGTCACCCTCGCGCTGATTTCCGTGCTCTACCTGCAGATCAAACGGCAGCTGAGTTGGCATGCGGCCGCCGCGTGCGCCGGAATTTTTCTTTACGTGCTATCGCTCTCCGGCTCCCGCGCCACCTGGCTCTATCTGCTGGCGGGGCTGGCGCTCAGCCTGTGGTTTCGCTCGCGTTCGCCGGAGCCGGCTCTGCGTCGCGCCGCCGTGGTCGTTGCCCTGTTGTTGCCGCTGTTCGGACTGATGCAGTACGCGATGGACCACTACGGCCTGGCCATCAGGCCGGCCCTCCCGGGCGCCGCCGGCGCGCCGGTTACACCGTTTGATCGCATCGTGGCGGAGTTGGCATCTGGCGCGCTGGCCGGCCCGATGGTGGGCACGCGCATCTATATGTGGCACCAAGCCCTCCTGATGTGGTCCAGGGCGCCCTTGCTCGGCGTCGGCTTCGGCCAGTATGGAGGCGCGTTCCTCGAGCAAGCCGCCGAACTGTCGCGCTACCATATTCCCAATTACGATCGCAATTCCCACAATGCGCTGATTCAACTGCTGGCTGAAACAGGGGTCGTCGGCGCGGGGCTGGTGTGCGCAGGATTGGCAGGGTGGCTGCTGGGTCTGCGCCGGCGCATTTCCGCGACTGCCGAATCCTGGTGGATGCTGTGCCTGCTGTCGGTGCTGTTCGTGCACAGCATGCTCGAGTACCCCCTGTGGCACGCCAACTTCCTCGGCCTCGCCGCGATCCTGCTCGGCATGGGCAGCGAGCGCTGCATCCGCCTGCATCTCACCGCGCTGTCGCGCTTCTCGTTTCCGCTGATGGTGATGGTCGGCTTCTTCGCCCTGGGCAGCGTGCTGCAGGCTTACCGCGACTTGGAACTCGCGATGTATCCGCGGGTGTTGCCGAAGAACCGGGAGGAAATCGTCGAGCGCAGTGAGACTTTGCTCAGATTGCACCGGGATACGCTGCTCGCGCCCTATGTCGAACTGACCTACGCCAGCATCATCGTTGCCGACCGCAACAATCTTCAGGACAAGCTCGCGTTGAACCGGCGCGTGCTGCGCATCCTGCCGGTGCCGGAACTGACCTACCTGCAGGTCACGTTGCTGGGCTTGAATGGCGAGCGCGACGCCGCGCTGCTGCAGCTTGACCGGGCTGTGGCGATGTTTCCGTATCGTCTGAAGGACTATGTGCCGTCCATAGAAAAAGCCGCGCAGCGGGAACCGGGGGCGCTGCGGGAAATTGCGGAGAAAGCCCGGGAAAAGCTCAGGCAGGTTGACAGAAACTGATGGTAAGTTCAGGATTTGTCTATAAAAGACAGACTTGTGAACGCCGATGATTCAAAACCGCTCCCGGCAATGGTCGCGAACAATTATTTTCTGTTCTCATTCTGTTCGCTTCGGTCTTGAAAATTTTGCTTCCGGAATTTCCGGATTAGGATAGATACATGGCCAGGCCAGAAAAAGTTCGCATCGGCAATCTGCTGGTCCAGGAAAAGCTGATTTCCCAGGAGCAGTTGAGTTTAGCCCTCGAGCAGCAAAAGCGCAGCGGCCGCAAGCTCGGCCGGGTGCTGATCGAAAACGGCTTCGCCACGGAGGAAGGCATCTCGGAGACGCTGGCCAAACAGCTAAAGATCCCCTACCTCAACCTCAAGCACTACAACATCAACCTTCAGGTGGCGCGCCAGCTGCCCGAGATGCTGGCGCGGCGTTTTCGCGCCCTGTTGCTGGAGGACAAGGGCAACACGTACCTGGTAGCGATGGGCGATCCCACCGACTTGTTCGCTTATGACGAAATCGCGCGTTCGCTGAAGCGCGACATCGAGCTCGTCCTGGTCAATGAGAACCAGGTGCTCGATACCATAGACCGGATCTACCGGCGCACCGAGCAGATCACCGACCTCGCGCGCGAACTGGGTGCGGACATGGGCGAGGCCGTGGATTTCGGCGCGCTCAACGTCGAGCCGGGCGCGGAGGATGCGCCGGTGGTCAAGCTGCTGCAGACCATGTTCGAGGACGCGACCCAGGTGAACGCGTCCGATGTCCATATCGAGCCGCAGGAGAGTCTGCTGCAGATTCGCTTTCGCATCGACGGCATGCTGCAGCTGCAGACCGAATCCGACATGAAGATCGCCCCCGCCCTGGTGCAGCGGGTCAAGCTCATGTCGGGCCTGGACATCTCCGAAAAGCGTCTGCCGCAGGATGGCCGCTTCAACGTGCGCATCCGCGACACGCGCGTCGATGTGCGCATATCGACCATGCCCACGCAATACGGCGAATCGGTGGCGATGCGCCTGCTCAACCGCAGCACCGGAGTGCACGGCCTCGACGGCCTGGGCATGCCGCCGCAAATGCTGGCGCGCCTGCAGCAGATTATCCGGCGTCCCACCGGCATGGTGCTCGTGACCGGGCCGACCGGCAGCGGCAAGACCACCACGCTGTATGCCGCGCTCAATGAAGTGAATACGGTCGACAAGAAAATCATCACGGTCGAGGATCCGATCGAATACCGCCTGGCGGGCCTCAACCAGGTGCAGGTCAACGAAAAAATCGACCTTACCTTCGGGCGCGTGTTGCGCTCGGCCCTGCGCCAGGACCCGGACATCATCCTGGTGGGCGAGATGCGCGATCCGGAGACGGCGCAGATCGGCCTGCGCGCCGCGCTCACCGGACACATGGTGTTCTCGACCCTGCATACGCGCGATGCGGCCAGCACCCCGATCCGCTTGATCGACATGGGGGCGCCGCGCTACATGGTCGCCTCTTCGCTGCAGGCGGTGATCGCACAACGGCTGGTGCGGGTGAACTGCCCTAGCTGCGCGGAGCCCTATCAGCCGACGGAGCAGGAAATGCAGTGGCTGCAGGGGAGCGCGCGCGACGACAACAAGCCGGCGCAGCTGATGCGCGGGCGCGGCTGCCAGTTTTGCCACCTGACCGGCTATGCCGGGCGCACCGGGGTATACGAAATGCTGGAAATGGACGGCGCGCTCACGGCGGCGGTGAATCGGGAGGACACGACCGAATTCTCCCAGCTCGCGCTCCGGCACATGGCGGGCAGGAGCATGCGCCACCATGCGGCACAATTGGCGTCTGCCGGCAGGACTACGCTGGCCGAAGCGATACGGGTCAGCTCCGAACTCGAGGACTGATGCCTTATTTCGCGTACCAGGGAAGAAATGCCAGGGGTGAACTGGTAACAGGCGTGATCGAGGACAGCGACTCGGGCGCGGTGGCCGACCAATTGGTCAATACCGGGATCTCGCCTGTCGACATCGCGCCGACTGGCGCTCCAAGCGCGGCGCGGCACGACACCTGGCTCGGGCGCGTGTTCGCCCCGCGCATCACCCTCGACGACAGGCTGATGTTCGCGCGCCAGATGTACACGCTGCTCAAGTCCGGCGTGCCCATCATGCGCGCGCTGGCCGGGCTGCAGGAGTCCGCCAGGAGCGTCGCCATGGCAAGGGTAATGCAGGATCTGCGCACCAGCCTGGATAGCGGCCGCGACCTCAATTCTTCGATGCGCCGGCACCCCGACGTCTTTTCACAGTTCTTCATCAGCATGGTGCGCGTGGGCGAGATGTCGGGCAGCCTGGAGGAAATATTTCTCAGGCTGTTCAACCACCTCGAATTCGAGAAGGACATGAAGGAGCGCGTACAGCAGGCGCTGCGCTACCCAGCCTTTGTTCTGGTGGCGATGGCGGTGGCCATCGTGATCATCAACCTGTTCGTGATCCCGGCTTTCGCCAAGCTGTTCGCCGGTCTCAAGGCGGAGTTGCCGCCGATTACGCAGCTGTTGATCGGATTCTCCAATTTCATGGTGCATTTCTGGCCGGTCCTGCTTGTGCTGGCCATCGCCGCCGTGATCGGTTTTCGCGTCTACACCGCAACGCCCGGCGGCCGTTATAACTGGGACAAACTCAAATTGCGCCTGCCGCTCGCCGGCAGCATCATCGAGAAGGTCACCTTGGCGCGGTTCGCGCGCAGCTTCTCCATATCCCTGAAGAGCGGCATGTCGATGGTGCAGACGCTCGCCGTGTTGTCGCAGGTGGTCGACAATGCCTACATCGCGCAGCGTATCGACCAACTGCGCGACGGCGTGGAGCGCGGCGAGAGCGTGCTGCGAACGGCGCGGGCTGCGGGTGTGTTTACCCCGATCGTGCTGCAGATGGTGGCCGTGGGTGAAGAGACGGGGGAACTCGACGATCTGATGCGCGAGGTCGCGGACATGTACCAGCGCGAGATCGACTATGAACTCAAGGGGCTTTCGGCCAACATCGAGCCGATCATGATCACCTTTCTCGGCGTCCTGGTCCTGATCCTGGCCCTGGGCGTGTTCCTGCCCATCTGGGATCTGGGCAGCGTTGCGCTCGGCCCCAAGGCGGGCTGAGGTGCGGCACGCGCTGACACGGCGCATTCGTCGCAGACCGGCAGGCCGGCACGCCGGCTTCACGCTGTTCGAACTGATAGTTGTCGTTTGCATCGTGTCTATCGTGGCGGCCATCCTGCTAAACCGCCTGCAGGTGTACAAGGAGGCCGCCGAAAAAGTGGCCATGCAACAAACCGCCGCGGCGATCAAGAGCGCCTTGCAGATGCGCAT
>JADGRR010000146.1 GCA_017880745.1 Burkholderiales bacterium | reverse complement strand
TTCGCTGCCGTCCTGGCGCGAAATCCAGTCGAGCGTGTTCTTCAGCAATGCCGACACCGAAGCGTTGTTCTCCGGCGAGACGATGAGCAGGCCCTGATGCGCGATGAACAGGTCCTTCAACTTGCGCGCACCGGCGGGCACGCCCTCTCTCGCCTCCAGATCGCCATCGTAGAGCGGCATCGGGTAGTCCGCGAGGTCGATGAGCGTCACCTCGGCCCCCGCCGCCCGGACGGCGGCGGCGGCGACTCGGGCCAGCTTCTTGTTGAGCGAGCCGGCGCGCGCGCTGCCGGCGAAAACCAGAATCCTCGCGCTCATGCTCCAGCTCTCCGCTGCCTGTCTAGCGCAGCGTCTTCAGCGCCGCGGCGACACGGGCGACGCGCTTGCCCTGAAACCGTGCCACCTCGAGGTCATCCGCGCTCGGCGGCGCGCTGTTGGTGCCGGAAACCGCGGAGGCGCCATAGGGCGTGCCCGCCCTGAACAGCACCGGGTCGGCATAGCCGGTCGGCACTAGGATCAGGCCGAGGTGCGCCATCGGCGCATACAGTGCGGTGATGGTCATTTCGTTGCCTCCGTGCACGGTCGAAGTGGACGCGAACGCCGAGCCGGCCTTGCCGACCAGCTTGCCCTGAAACCACAGGCCGCCCAAGCCGTCGATGTAGGCCTTGAGCTCGGCCGTCATGCTGCCGAAGCGCGTCGGCGTGCCGAACACAATGCCATCGGCCCACTCGGCATCGCCTTCGGTTGGCGCCTCGTAGAGTGCATTCATGCGCTTGGCGCCTTCGAGCCAGCCCGGCGCCTGTTTCATCACCTCTTCGCCGACGAACTCGCGCGCGCGGCGCAGCCGCACCTCGGCGCCTTCGGCCACGGCGCCCGCGGCGACGGCCTTGGCCAGCGCTTCGGTGACGCCACCACGGGAATAAAAAGCGATCAGTACACGGGTCGTCATTGTTGCTCTCCTGGTTGTCGACGAATCTGAACTCAAGCCAAATCGAACAGGATCACTTCGGCCTGCTCGCCATTTTCAAGCACCATCTCGGCCACGCCGCTCGCCTTGAGCGCATCGCCCGCTTGCAGCGGCTGGCCATTAACCGTCAACTTGCCGCGAGCCACATGCACATACGCTTTGCGCGCGGGATCGAGCTTGTGGCGAATGCGCTCGGCGCCGTCGACCAGCGCCGCATACACGGACGCATCCTGATGGATCAGCACCGAACCTTCCCGAGCGTCGCTGGAAGCGATCAGCCGCAAGCGGCCGCGCTTGGATGCGGCATCGAAATGCTTCTGCTCGTAGCTCGGCCGGATGCCGGTCACATCGGGTTCGATCCAGATCTGCAGGAAGTGCGTGACGCCGTCCTTGGCATGGTTGTATTCCGAATGCAGCACCCCCTTGCCCGCGCTCATGCGCTGCACGTCTCCGGGAACCATGGTCGACCCGTTGCCCATGTTGTCTTCGTGCGCCAGCGCGCCTTCGAGCACGTAGCTGATGATCTCCATATCGCGGTGGCCGTGGGTGCCGAAGCCGCTGCCCGGGAGGATGCGGTCCTCGTTGATCACGCGCAGGCTGCCGAACCCCATGTGCTCGGGATCGTGATAATCGGCAAACGAAAACGTGTGGAAAGACTTGAGCCAACCGTGGTCAGCGTAACCGCGTTCATTACTCCTGCGAACCTGTAGCATGCCAGTCTCCTATCTTTTCGTTCTGATGTATTGAACCAATGACCAAGATGGTAGACTTGTATTTATTGGAATAAAAGCGAATAATTTTCACATAATGCTTCAATTTAACTGAACATCCATCGCGAAGATGAAACTGACCCTGGACGCATTGCAGGTCATGGACGCTATCGAGCGTAACGGCAGCTTTGCCGCGGCAGCGGCGGAACTGCACCGCGTGCCTTCCGCCCTCACCTATACGGTGCAAAAGCTGGAGCAGGATCTGGACCTGCTTCTGTTCGACCGCGGCGGCCACCGCGCGCGGCTGACCCCGGCCGGCCAGGAACTGATGCAGGAGGGCCGGCACCTGCTGCGCGCCGCCGGCGAACTCGAACGCCGCGTGAAACGCGTCGCCACCGGCTGGGAAACGGAGTTGCGCATCGCGCTCGACATCATGATCCCGGCGGTGCAGTTGTTCCCGCTGATCGCGGAGTTCTACACCGAGCAATCGGGAACGCGCATGCGTCTGGCGCACGAGGTGCTCGCCGGCACCTGGGATGCGCTCGTGTCGGGGCGGGCGGAACTGGCCTTGGGCGTGTCGGGTGAAGTTCCGGCGGGCGGCGGCTACGACATCCGTATGCTGGGGTACAAGGATTTCGTGTTCGCCGTCGCCCCGACACATCCCCTGGCTGCGCTGCCCGACCCGCTCCGCCGCGAGCAGATCCTCGCCTACCGCGCCGTCGCCATCGGCGACAGTTCGCGCAACCTGCCGGCTCGCTCCGTAGGCCTCTTGACCGGTCAGGACGTGCTCACCGTCCCGGACCTGCAATCCAAAGTGGCGGCGCAAGTCGCGGGCTTAGGCTGTGGCTATCTGCCGGCGCATGCCGCCGCGCCGCTGATCAAGGCCAAGCGCCTGGTGGCGAAGGAGGTGGAGGAAATCAAGCCGGCGGGCAACCTGTACTACGCCTGGCGCTCGCAGGAGAAAGGCAAGGCGCTGCGCTGGTTTCTCAAGCGCCTGGAAAATCAGGACGTGCGCGCTTCGCTGCTGCGTTACTAACAGATCGTTTCGGAATTGCCGGCACGCCCCCCGACTTGGCGGAGCATGCGGGGATGTATCGCCTCGTTTTGCAATGAGCTCTGAAACCGGATCCTAGGCCTTTGCCTGCGCCAGCTTCGCCCGGATGGATTCGATGCGCCCGCGGTTGACGCCGAAATCGCTTCTCCCCAGGCGCGAAGCCGAGCGCACATGGATCACCCCGGCTTTCTCGTCCAGGTAGAACTCCGTGTCATCGACGTAACCCATGAGCTTGGTGCTGAACTCGGCGTAGAGATAGTTTGGCTCCGATTTCACTACCTTGACCCGCTGCATGCCATCGACGACCTGCCTCAAGGCCGCCCAAGCCTGCCTGGCATCGCCCGCGTAGCGCAAGGGCTCGATGTAATGCTCCGGATCGGCGTTCTTGTCGACTTGGCTGGTGACGTTATTGGGCGTGCGCTTGGGCGGCGCCAGACGCCCGTCATGCACACCCAGATTGTCCGGTCGCGTGCCGCTGAATAATCCCATGGGTGCTCCGATAGCGATGATTAGCGCAGTGAGCGCGACAAGTACGGCGGTAACGCGCAGCAGTGTCCTCAAAATGAGGATGGCCTAGGCCTCGGCGCCGCGCTCGGCAATCTCCCGGTGCACGGCGGACATGTCGACGTCCTTGGCCTGGGTAATTACCTGCTCCAGCGCCGCCGCCGGCAGCGAGCCCGCCTCGGAGTAGAGAATCACTTTCTCGCGAAACACCATCAGGGTCGGAATAGAGCGGATGTTGAAGGCGCCGGCGACCTCCTGCTCCTCCTCAGTGTTGACCTTGGCGAACACCACGTCGGCGTGCTGTTCGGACGCCTGCTCGAAGGTCGGCGCGAACGCGCGACATGGCGCGCACCAGGGCGCCCAGAAATCGACGATCACCACATCGTTGCCGGTGACGACCTGCTCGAAATTGTCCTTGGTGAGGTCGACGGTTGCCATGCGCTTCTCCCGATCGGTTTCTGAAATTATATCAGGACAGCGCAGACGGCCGCCTTTGCGCTACTTTAAATCTGCCAGAAACGCCGCGATCGCCCGCCAGTAATCCGGCTCGCCGGCGAGGCTGTCGTGGTCGGCCGGGTCGATTTCGCGCCAATGTTTGGTCCCGCCCCATGCCGCGTACAGGCGCTCGGAGTGCGGCCGCGGAATGACGCGATCGCCGCTCGCGACCAGGCAGATCAGTGGCGCCTTGATGCCCGGCGCGCGCGACAGCGAATCGAAGCGGTGTTTGAGCATCAGGCCTATCGGCAGGAACGGATAGATGCTCCGGGCGACGCTCTCGACGCTGTCGTAAGGCGAAACCAGGATCACACCCGCCACCGGCCGCTGGGTCGCAAGATAGACGGCGACGCCGCTCCCCAGGCTGCGCCCCATCACCGCAACGCGGCCGGCATCGGCGCGCTTGGCAGCATAGTCGTAAATCTGCAGGGCGTCGGCAAATAGTTCGGTCTCGCCCGGCTTGCCTTCGCTCCTGCCGTAGCCGCGGTAATTGAACATTAGCAGCGACCAGCCGGCATATTGGCCTGCGGTCGAGCCGAGCCAGGACACTTCCTCCGCGTTGCCGCCGAAATAGATCAGCAGCGGTGCTGGCGCTCGCGTTGGTGCCGCCTTCACCAGCCAGCCGCGCAGACGTACCTGATCGGAAGTCATCAGATTCACTTCCTCGATCGCCGCGCCCGGATTGGCCTGCAGCGGATCCTGGCTTATCGGCTGGGGAAAGAAAATCAGCCGCTCCTGAAAAAAATAGAGCAACACCGGAAAACCCAGCGCGACACAGCCGGCGAGTTTGAGCCAGTCGAGCAGCTTGGCTTTCGTTTTGGTCTGCAATGCGGCGCCGAATCGAGTGATGACGGGCCTATTCTAGCGGCGACGCTGGGGCCCCCGCCACCTGATTGTTGCCTAGAATGTCATGAATAAGGGGGCGCCTTGGGAAGCCGTGGGACCTTTTCCCTCCCACCCTGCCCCTTGCAAATCCCCCACATCAGAGGAAGCTCCGATGTGAAACGAACGTAGTCAGAGCTTCCCTTCGAGTGCTTGCATGGACCCATACCGCGGCCGCTTCGCCCCCTCGCCCACCGGGCCTCTGCACTTCGGCTCGCTGGTCGCCGCGGTGGGCAGCTACCTGGAGGCGAAAACTCGCGGCGGCGAATGGCTGGTGCGCATGGAAGACCTCGACCCGCCGCGCGAGCAGCTGGGCGCGGCCGAAGCGATACTGCGCACGCTCGAAGCCTGCGGCATGGAATGGAACGGCAAGCCGATGTACCAGAGCCAACGCGCGAAAGCCTATCGTGCTGCGCTTGCGCGGCTTGAAGCGCAAGGCCTGGTCTATCGCTGCGCCTGCACGCGGCGGGAGATCGCGGACTCGAGCCTGAGCCACGATGGCGCGTTGATCTACCCCGGCACCTGCCGCAATGGCCTGGCGCCGGGAAAAACGCCCCGCGCGATTCGCATGCGCGTGAACCATGAACTGATCGAATTCGAAGACGCCGTTCAGGGAAAGCTAAGCCAGGATCTCGCCGCCGAAGTCGGCGACTTCGTGCTGCTGCGCGCCGACGGACTCTATGCCTACCAGTTGGCGGTGGTGGTCGATGATGCCGAACAGGAAATCACCGACGTGGTGCGCGGCGCCGACCTGCTCGATTCGACGCCGCGGCAGATTTACCTGCAGCGCCTGCTAGGCCTGCGCACGCCGCGTTACCTGCACCTGCCGGCGGCGGTGAATGCCGCCGGAGAAAAACTTTCCAAGCAGACGCGGGCTGCGCCGGTGGATGAGCGCGACCCGGTGCCCGTGCTGGCGCAAGTCATGGATTTTCTCGGCCAGGCGCCGCCGGCGCAACTTGGCCGCGAGCCGCTGGCCGAGTTCTGGCGCTGGGCGCTCGCGCATTGGGATGCGCAACGCATCCCGCGCCAGCGCAGCCTGCCTGCCCCTTAGCTCTTCTTGAACAACGCGCGGATCGAACCCGGCGGCAGCATTACCGTGGCGAGCGCCAGCAGCACCAGCCCGAGCGCCGCGTAGTCCTGCCAGTGCGGCCGCTCGGAGAGCACCAGCATGCCGCTGAATACGCCCACCACCGGAGTCATGAGCGTGGACAGCGAGGACACACCCACCGGCACCGAGACGACGATCTTGAACCATGCCCAGTAGCAGAAAACGAAGGCGATGAGCACGTTGTAGATCAGCGCGACTGCGGGCCACAGCGTCAGCGGGTGCAGGCTGTGCATTTCGAACGCGAGCGCACCGGCGTGAATCGGGATGCCGCCGAGCAGCAATTGCCAGGCGGTGAGCGAGGCGACCGGCAGATCGACCGGATAGCGCTTCATCAGCACCGTGCCGATCGCCCAACTGAGCGCTGCTCCCATCATCAGCAGCGTGCCTTTGGGCGCAGCCTGCACCGCCTGCAGTTCGATCGACAGCAGCAGCAGCATCGCGCCCATGCCCAGGCCGACGCCGGCGATGCGGCGCGCAGTAATGCGCTCGTGAAGCAACCAGCCGGAGAGCGGCACGCTCCAAAGCGGCATGGTGTAGGCGAGGATTGCCGCGCGGCCGGAGGACATGTAGCTGATGCCGTAGACGACGCAAACGTTCCAGACCGTGATGTTGAACAGCGTGATCAGCAGCAGCCTGCCCCACTGGCCTCGGGGCACCCGCAGCGGCAGGCGCGCGTAAGCGGCGATGGCGAACAAGCCTGCCGCGCCACCGAGCAGGCACACGCTGCGAAAACTGAGCACCGGCATTTCGCTGAGCGCCAGTTTGATCATCGGCCAGTTGAACCCCCAGCCCAGGGTGAGTGCCACCAGCACCCACAGGATCGAAGCCGGAAAGCCCTGGCGTTTCAAGCGTTTTTCTCGGCACGCAACGCAAGTTCGATCGCACGCAGGTCGGCGCTGGCATAATCGAGTTCGCCGCGCTGCACCAGAACGCACAACTGCTCGAATTCTGCGGTATCGAGGCCTTCGATGCGCCGCTTCACCCAGTCGGCGGCGCTCACGGCGATCAGGCGCCGCACGCGGCCCCCGTGCGACAGCCGCTGACTGGCGCAAGTTTGGGCATGCCGTTCGATCAGGTCGGCGAGTTCCGCCACGCCTTGGCCATTGGTGGCGACAGTGCGCACGACCTGCGGCGTCCAGGCGTCGTAATGGCGCAGCGACAGCATCCCGAGCAGTTCGCGTTCGGTGCGCTCGGCGAGCGGCAGGTCGGC
>JADGRR010000145.1 GCA_017880745.1 Burkholderiales bacterium | reverse complement strand
ACCCGGCCAGCGCTTTCGCCGAGAGCAACCAGGGCGAGAAATTCGAGGACGGTGTGCGGGTGGCGTAAGCGAGCGCCTCGGCACCGCCGTCTTGCAGCATGCAGCAGTCCCTCCCGCAGCCCCTCCTCGCGTCCGAACAGAAAGAGATTGCGCTGAGCATCGCGCAGGTGATGCTGCAGGGGTTCAACAAGCACTACCGCATCTTCGGCGAAGCCTGCCAGGCGGCGAAGCGCCACTTCGAGACCGGCAACTGGTCCGCAGTGCAGCAGGCGTATCGCGAGCGCATCGATTTCTACGACAAGCGCGTGATGGAGGCGGTCGAGTACATCGAGCGCGGGTTCCACCCGGATTCGCTCGACGATGCGGCCTGGCAGCAGATCAAGCTGCACTACATCGGCCTGCTGACCTATCACAAGCAGCCGGAGTGCGCGGAGACCTTCTTCAATTCGGTGTGCTGCAAGATCCTGCACCGGACCTATTTTCACAACAAATTCATTTTCGTGCGGCCGGCGGTGTCGACCGAACACATCGACGCCGATCCGCCATCCTACCGCTGCTACTATCCCGGGAAGTACGGTCTGCGCCGCACGCTGGCGCGCATGCTGCAGGACATAGGCTTGCAGCGCCCGTTCGCAGACCTTCGCCGCGACCTCGGCTACGTGCTGCGCATGTGGCGCAAGATCCTGCCGCGGCCGCTGCACCTGGAGGCGAACCACCAGATACAGATCCTGTCGTCGCTGTTCTATCGCAACAAAGGCGCCTACCTCGTCGGCAGGATGATCAACGGCAACCAGGACTATCCGTTTGTGATCCCGGTGCTGCACGACCAGGCGGGCAAACTGTATCTGGACACCGTGCTGCTGGAGCGGCAGCAGCTAGATATCTTTTTCAGCACCAACCGCGCCTATTTTCTGGTGGACATGGAGGTGCCTTCGGCCTACGTGCAGTTCCTGCATGGCCTGTTACTGTACAAGCCGAAATGGGAGATCTACACGCTGCTCGGGCTGCAAAAGCACGGCAAGAATCTTTTTTACCGCGATTTCCTCCACCACCTGCGCCACTCCAGCGACGATTTCATCATCGCGCCCGGCATCCGCGGTCTGGTGATGTCGGTGTTTACGCTGCCCTCATATCCCTACGTTTTCAAGGTGATCAAGGACGTGATCGCGCCGCCCAAGGAAGTGACGCGCCAGCTGGTCAAGGAAAAATACTGGCTGGTGAAGCACCATGACCGCGTCGGGCGCATGGCCGATACGCTGGAATACTCCGATGTCGCCTTTCCGAAGAAGCGTTTCACTGCGGAACTTCTAGCCGAATTGCGTGCTCTGGCACCTTCGGTGATCGAAGACGAAGGCGACACCATCGTCATCAAGCACATGTATATTGAGCGGCGCATGGTGCCGCTCAACATCTTCCTCGACAAGGCCGACGAGCAGCAGCGCGACCACGCCATGGAGGAGTACGGACGCGCGATCAAGCAGCTTGCCGCGGCGAACATTTTCGCCGGCGACCTGCTGTTCAAGAACTTCGGCGTGACCCGCTATGGCCGGGTGGTGTTCTACGACTACGACGAAATCGACTACCTTACCAACTGCAATTTCCGCAAACTGCCGCAGGCGCAGACCGAGGAGCAGGAGATGGCCGCCGAGCCCTGGTATTCCGTCGGGCCGCACGACATCTTTCCCGAGGAATTCGCCACCTTTCTGTTGACCGACGACCGGGTGCGCGATTGTTTCGTGCGCCATCACGGCGATCTGCTCGATGTCGCATTCTGGCAGGCGGCGCAGCAGCGCATCGCCGCGGAGCAGATGCAGGACGTGTTTCCCTATGGCGAAGCGCTGCGCTTCCGCAACCTGTTCGGTCCGCGCTGAGCGCGGTGTCCGAACCGGGTCTCAGATTCGGTCACGGGAGGCATGCAGCGCCTCCTCCCAGCGGCCGTGTCTGGCCGGGCGGCGCGCATACTGCGGTGGCTTGGCGCTTTGTTTGCGCGCGTGCTCCACACGGTAGAACCAGATTCCGCCGAGAGTGCAGATCGCGATTGACAGCAGAACGATCACAAAAAGCAGCAGTGTTTCCATGGCAGGCTCCTCGTATGAATATGGATTTCCATGCGTCGATTAAACTCAGCCTGGATCGCGGAGTCGAATCATATTACGAAGAGTTGCAGTTTTTACAATTGGATACGACGTTTGCGGGAAAAATTTGCAGGCAGACGTGAAGCAGTTCACGCCGCTTGCGGGTTAACCCTGAGCGAGGTTCGCCCTTCGGGCCGGTCGATTGCGGGAGCGAGCTTGCGCCCTGAAAGTAATCCCCTTGGGGGACTCGCGAACGATGAAATGCGCGAGCGAACCCGCTCTCGCGAAGGCGCCGCTGCTACTCCTCTTCGCGCGCCGCCTTGTACTGCGACGTCAGCTGCTGCTGCATCTGCGCCGGCACTTGAGCGTAGTGGCTGAACTCGACTGAGTACGAGCCTTGTCCGCCGGTGATCGAGCGCAAGCGGTTCTGGAAGTCGGACAGTTCCGCCAGCGGCACCTGGCCCGTGGTGCTGATGACGTCGGCGGAGCGTTGCTGCGTCCCGGTGATCTGGCCGCGTTTGGAAGCGATCTCTGCAGTCATGTCGCCGACGTAGGCTTCCGGCGCATCGATGTCGATGTTGACGATAGGCTCGAGCATGATCGGCGCCGCCTTGGAGAACGCGTCGATCACCGCCTTGCGGCCGGCGGAGACGAAAGCGATCTCTTTGGAGTCCACCGCGTGGCTCTTGCCGTCATACACGATCACGCGCAAGTCCTCGACCGGGTAGCCCGCAATCACGCCCGCGTCGAGGGCCATGCGCACGCCTTTTTCCACCGCCGGGATGAATACGGTCGGAATCACACCGCCTTTTACCTGGTCGACGAATTCGTAGCCCGTGCCCCGCGGCAGCGGCTCGATTCTCAGATACACCTCGCCGAACTGGCCGGCGCCGCCGGTCTGTTTCTTGTGGCGGCAGTGTCCCTCCGCCTTGCGGCTGATGGTCTCGCGGTAAGGAATACGCGGAGGCCTGGTTTCCAGCTCCAGCTTGTATTGCTGGGTGAGCTTCTCCAGCTTGGTCCTCAAGTGCAGTTCGCCCAGGGCGCGGATCACGGTCTCGTTGGTGCTGGGATGGCGTTCCATGCGAAAACACGGATCCTCCAGTTCCAGTTTGTGCAGGACTTCGAACAGCCTCTGCTCGTCGCCCTTCTTCTTCGTCTCCACCGCGAGTCCGTGCATGGGCGCGGGAAATTCGAGCGGGCGCAGGTGGATGTGGTCCTCGTCGTGGGAGTCGTGCAGCACCGCATCGAACTCGATCTCCTCGACCTTTGCGACCGCACCGATGTCGCCCGGAACCAGGGCGTCGGTCTCGATGTATTCCTTTCCCTGCAGCAGGTACAGGTGCGCGACCTTGAACGGGCGATTGCTGTCGCCGACAAACAGCTGCGAATCGCGCCTCACCGTTCCCTGGTGCACGCGGAAAATGCCGAGTTTGCCGACATACGGGTCCATGATGACCTTGAACACGTGGGCGAGCACGTGCTTGGCCGCGTCGGGCTCGGCGTGGAATTCCACCGCGTCCGCGCCTTCGCCCCTGAGAAAGGGCGGCGGGTTGCCCTCGGTGGGGTTGGGTGCGAGCCTGGCGAGGACGTCGAGGAGTTCGGTGACGCCGGCCCCGTTTCTGGCCGATACGAAGCACACCGGTATCAGGTGCCGTTCGCGCAAGGCTTTCTCGAATGGGGCGTGCAACTGCTCGGCGTTGATTTCGCCCTGCTCCAGATAGAGCGCCATCAGCGCCTCATCGACCTCTACCACCTGGTCGACCAGCGCCGCATGTGCTGCCTTGACCGAGGAGAAGTCGGACTCGCCATCCGGATTGAAGAAGCAGTCTACGATGTCCGTGCCTCCATGCGCGGGCAGATTGATCGGCAGGCATTCCTTGCCGAACGTACCCTGGATATCGGCGAGCAGCGCGGGCAAATCGACGTTCTCGGCGTCGATCTTGTTGACCACGATCATGCAGCAGAGTTTGCGCGCCTGAGCCCACTTCATCATGCGCCGCGTGGCAAGCTCGATGCCGGTCTGGGCGTTGATGACGATGATCGCGGTCTCCACCGCGGCCAGCGCGCCTATCGCCTGGCCGGCGAAATCCGGATAGCCTGGGGTATCGATCAGGTGAATGTGGATGTCGCGCCAAGCAAAATTGACCAGCGCGGCGCTGAGCGAATGGCCATAGGATTTCTCCAGGGGATCGTAGTCGCAGACGGTATTGCCGCGCTCCACGCTGCCGGGCGACTTGATCGCGCCGGCCCGTGCGAGCAGCGCCTCCGTCAGAGTAGTTTTGCCGGCCGCGCCATGGCCGACCAAGGCGACGCTGCGGATGGCTTCGGTAGTGTAGTTCGGCATGGTGCTCCCTTTTCCTCGCGGCGACGACAGCTGGGCAATCCCGTTTTGCGGGCTTGATTTTAGCATCGCCGGCCGATGCTTGCGCTCGGCGCGGATGGTTATTTCGCTGTTATTCGGGGTCGTCCAGCGCGACATCGAGATGGCCGATGTTGCCCCAGCTTTGCAATTCCCAAGCGCCCAGCCGGTGGCGGAAGCGATTGACGCCGGTATTGTGCAGGGAGAAATCGCGCGGCGCTTCCAGAGGCATCGCCCGCGCGTGGCGGTAGAGCATCGCCAGCACGCCGCCGTGGGTAACCGTTGCCAGCGTCAGTCCGGCATGGCGAGTGGCAAGCTCGGTGAAACAGGCAACGCTGCGCTCGAACAATTGACGCGTGCTTTCTCCATCGGGAATGATGTAATCAGGGTCGTGGGTTCTGAAGCGGGCATATTCCTCCGGGTAGCGCGCCTGCACTTCGGCCGGAGTCAGACCCTGGAAAATCCCCATGCGCCGTTCGCGCAGGCGCGGCTCGACCACGATTTCGTGGCCGGTGCGCATCGCGATGGCGCTCGCGGTCTGCAGCGCCCGGCCCAGATCGCTTGAGAGCAACAGGTCGAAGCGCTCCCCGGCCAGGTACTCGCCCAGGGCTTCGGCCTGCGCCCGGCCTTCCCGGTTGAGCGCGCTGTTCAGATGCCCCTGGAAGCGGCCCTGACTGTTCCATTCGGTTTCGCCGTGGCGAATGGCGAGCAGATGCGTGTCCACCTGTAATCCCATGCTACTCAGTGTTTCGCCGTGCCGAGCGCAATCACCGCGCCGACCACGATGATCGCGCCCACGATCTGCCGCGGCGCGACGCTCTGGCCGAGAATGGGCCAGGCGAGGAACAGCACCGCGATCGGTTCGAAATTCAGTGCCGCCGAGTTGTTCAGCGCATCGAGGCGCGGCAGCAGCACGAACAAGGCAGTGAACGCGGTACCGTAGAAGATCACGAGCAGGCTGAGCCCGAGCCATGCGCCGGGGTTCGCCGGAAGCGCCAGATCGCCCCTGAATGCACCCGCCGCCAGCAGCAGCACTGCGACCGTGCTCATGGTGAGGAGCGTGCGCAACCTGCCATCCACTTCCTTAAGCCAGCGCGAAGTGAGGTACAGCGCCGCGGCAAACGACACCGCTGCGCCCAGAGCAAAGCCGACGCCGGCGCCGATCTCGGCCCAGCGGCCGGCGATGTCGCCGCTCGCGCCGTACACATCGAGCGCCAGTGCGAGCCCGCACAGCGCGATCGGCATTGCGATCAGGGCGCGCCGTGCCGGACGCTCGCTGCCCGCAGCCCAGGACAGCAGAGAGAACATCATGGGGAAGGTGTTGAAGGCGAGCAGCGCCAGCGCCACCGGGATGCGCGCCACTGCCGAGTAGAGGCAAAAGCTTTGCACCGCGATCAGCGCGCCCACCGCGACGGCGCGCCAGCGCGTCGCCGCCGGAAGCGCGAGCGGGACGCCGCTGGCGATGAGCAGCGCCCCCACGAACAGCGCCGCGCCGATCGAGCGCGCCGCGACCGCCGTGGTGATGTTGACGCCGTGATCGAAGGCGACGCGCGCGGCGATGTGATTGCTGCCGAAGACCGTGGCGATGGCGAGCAGTATGCCAATGCTCAGCCAGCGCGGAATCGGTTTGCCGTGCAACGCTATTGCGCTCCCCGCGTCGAGGTGAACAACGTCACGCTATCGCTACCGGAATCTTGAATTCCTTGATTCTCTTTTCCCACTCCGCCGGCCCGGTGTTGTGGACCGAGGCGCCGCTCGAGTCCACCGCTACGGTGACGGGCATGTCCTTCACCTCGAACTCGTAAATCGCTTCCATGCCCAGGTCGCCGAACGCGAGCACGCGCGACTTCTTGATCGCTTTGGCCACGAGGTAGGCGGCGCCGCCCACGGCCATGAGGTAGGCGGCCTTGTGTTTCCTGATTGCTTCGATGGCCACGGGGCCGCGCTCCGATTTGCCGATCATGCCGATCAGGCCTGTCTGCGCCAGCATCATTTCGGTGTACTTGTCCATGCGCGTGGACGTGGTGGGGCCGGCCGGGCCGACCACTTCGCCCTTCACCGGATCGACCGGGCCGACGTAGTAGATCACGCGGTTGGTGAAATCCACCGGCAGCTTCTCGCCCTTGGCGAGCATGTCCTGGATGCGCTGGTGCGCGGCGTCGCGGCCGGTGAGCATCTTGCCCGACAGGAGCAGGATGTCGCCTTGCTTCCAGCCCGCGATTTCGGCCGGCGTGAGCGTATCGAGATCGACGCGCTTCGCCCCGGCGGCGGGGGCCCAGGTGACTTTGGGCCAGTCCTCGAGCGAAGGCGGATCGAGCGAGACTGCGCCGGAACCGTCGAGCACGAAGTGCGCGTGGCGCGTGGCGGCGCAGTTGGGGATCATCGCGATCGGCTTGTTGGCGGCGTGGGTCGGGTAGTCGCTGATCTTGACGTCGAGCACCGTCGACAGGCCGCCCAGGCCCTGGGCGCCGATCCCCAGCGCGTTGACCTTGGTGTAGAGTTCGATGCGCAGTTCCTCCAGTTTCG
>JADGRR010000144.1 GCA_017880745.1 Burkholderiales bacterium | reverse complement strand
CTACTGCGAAGACGAGTCACACTGCCATCGCTCGATCCTGCGCGCGCTGCTGGTCGAGAAGGGCGCGAAGGTCGGGTGACTTGCCATCACTGAAGCCGGAAATGGGGGCATGAGGCTTCAAATCGCTCCGCGGAACTCCCTGCGCGCATGAATACGAGTGCGGAGTCCGATGGTTTTGCCGCCGAGGCGTCTGGACTGACGCGCCGTTTCGGCGACTTGACCGCGGTGAATCACATCGACCTGCGGGTTCCGTACGGCGAGATCTTCGGACTGCTGGGCGCCAACGGCGCGGGCAAGAGCACGCTGATCAAGATGCTGACGACGCTGTTGCCGCCGACTTCCGGCCATGCGGAGGTCGGGGGGTTCGACATCGTCAAGTCCCCGGCGGAGGTCAGGGGACGCATCGGCTACGTGCCTCAACTCCTGTCGGCCGACGGCGCCCTGACCGGCCACGAGAACCTGCTCCTGTCGGCGAAGCTCTATGGCTTGCCCCGCGCACAGCGAAGCGCGCGCATCGGCGAGGCGCTCGCCTTCATGGGCCTCGCCGATTCGGCGAAGAAGCTGGTGAAGACCTATTCCGGCGGCATGGTTCGCAGGCTGGAGCTCGCCCAGGCCATGCTGCATAGGCCGGCGATCCTGTTCCTGGACGAGCCGACGATCGGACTCGATCCGATGGCGCGCCATTCCGTGTGGGATCGCCTGCGCGACCTCAGGCGCGACTACGGTATGACGGTACTGATCACGACCCACGACATGGAGGAAGCCGAGGCGCTATGCGATGAGCTCGCAATCTTGCACGCGGGGCGCGTCGCCGTCGTCGGAAAACCGGCCGAACTGCAGGCGGGGCTCGGCGCCGCCGCGACTATGGACGACGTGTTCGCGCATTACGCCGGCGGCGGGATACGCGAAGGTGGCAATTTCAGCGACGCCGTCCAGACCCGCAGGACTGCCCAGCGCCTGGGTTGAGGACGATTCCATGGACCGATTCCTGCGCGAAAGCGCCGCAGTCGCAGAAGTGGAGCTGATCAAGCTCGTCCGCGATCCGACCGAGATTTTCTCGCGCGCCGTGCAACCGGTGCTATGGCTGGTGGTGTTCGGCCAGGTCCTCGCCCATGTCCACGGCATCTACACCGGAGAGGTCGGCTACCTCGCGTTCATCACGCCTGGGATCCTCGCCCAGAGCGTGCTGTTCAGCGCCATCTTCTACGGCATCGCCGTGATCTGGGAGCGCGACCTCGGCGTGGTGCACAAGCTTCTGGTGAGCCCCGCCCGGCGGATCTCGCTGGTTTTCGGCAAGGCCGTCTCCGCCGGATTCCGCGGCCTGGTGCAGGCCGCCGTCATTTATCTCGTCGCGTTCGTCATGCACATCACGCTGCGCCAGGAGCCGCTGGCCATCCTCGGCGTGCTCGCCGGCGTACTGCTGGGATCGGGACTGTTTTCCACTTTTTCGCTCATCATCGCCTGCATCGTGAAGACGCGCGAGCGTTTCATGGGCATAGGCCAGCTCCTCACGATGCCGATGTTCTTCGCCAGCAATGCGATCTATCCGCTGGACCTCATGCCCGGCTGGCTGCGCGTCGTCGCGCAGTTGAATCCCCTCACCTACTTGGTCGACGCGCTGCGCGGGCTCATGATCGTGGGCGGTGATAGCGTGCACGGCTACGGAGTAGACTTCGCAGTGTTGTTCGCAGTGTTCGCCGGATTGCTGATGGTCGCCGTGAGGCTGTACCCGACGCTGGTAGAATGAGCATGGCAGTGCGTGCTAAAGAAGGAGCGCTATTGGACGGGTCCGCGCAGGTGCGGACGGATCGATGTACCGATCGATGCGGGCCGACGTGCATGAGGCCAGGGGAGCCATCAGACTGGGCAACGGTCAACATGTTGATCGCACACTTTGCGCGGATTGCGGATGACGCCGGCGTCGACTCGATGCTCGTGGCCGCGCTGCCCAGCCGCCATGCCCCAGCCACCGCGAGCACCCGAGGCGCGCAAGCTGGCGCGGCTGCCGCCGAACGTTCGGTGGCGACAGGATGATTGAAAGCCGACCGAGTCGAACCGCAGAGGGCGTTGCGATGCGGCGTGCGGCCCATCAGCTGTTGGACCACCCGCGGGTCCACGATGATCCGCTCGCACTTGCCATCCTGAGAGAAGAGCAGGCCGCGGCGATGCGCGCGGATCCGCGGCGCTTCGAAGACGGTCCGGTCGCTCCACTCCTTCGCGCTTTTCTGGCCGCGCGCAGCCGGCTGGCGGAGGACGCGCTCGCGCGGGCCGTCGCCGCCGGGGTCCGGCAGTACGTGGTGCTCGGAGCCGGCCTCGATACCTTCGCCTATCGGAATCCGTATCCCGGCCTGCGCGTGCTCGAGGTGGATCATCCCGCGACGCAAGCCTGGAAGCGCCAACGCCTCGCGCAGGCAAACATCGCGATCCCCGGGAGCGTCACGTTTGCGGCCGTCGACTTTGCCGCCGAGCCGCTGGCGCAGGCGCTCGGCATGGCCGGCCTGCGCAGCGAAGAGCCGAGTTTCTTCTCCTGGCTCGGGGTGACGCCGTACCTGGAGCCGGCGAACGTGCTCGCGACACTGGCGGCGATTGCGCCCTTCGCGGCGAACGGCGGCGGCGTGGTCTTCGACTACCATGTTGCGCCGGCATCGTTGGCGCCGCGTCAGCGCGCGGCGTTCGAGGCGCTGGCCGCGCGGGTCGCCGCAGCCGGTGAACCGTTCCGCGGCTATTTTGAGCCGAGGGCGTTGATCGCAGCGGTGCGCGCTCTTGGCTTCCACGAAGTGCGCGACGTGGCGCCCGACGAGCTGAACGCGAAGTTTTTTTCGAATCGCGCCGACGGCCTGCGTGTTGGCAGTGTGGGCCACATCCTGATAGCGCTCGGCTGAGCGCGCTACAATTGCCGCCGCCCGGCCAGCGGTTGGAGCCGACTCGCGCATGAACCGCGAGTTGTTGCGTCGAGCGTCCGTTGCCGGCAGCCACTCAGCCGCGGATCGTTAGCCAACTTCACAAACACAGGGAGCCATTCTTGAGGATCACCGCCCAGATTTCCATTTTCATTGCAGCAATCTTCGCAGTCATATGTTTTGGAATAGCAATAACTGGATTCAGCTCACTCGGAAGTTTTGCGGACCCGGTGCAGGCAGCCGACGCAAAGGGCTTTTCCTGGTTCTGGACGTTTCTTGGAACCGTTGCCGTAGTGCTGGGCGCGGCGACGTTGTGGATTTTGCGGACCGAGAAGGGCGCGGAGGTCGAGTAAGCTGCATCAGCCCTTCAGACCGGGCATCGAGAAGCCGCACTGCTCGAGTTCCGCGATCAGCGCTGCCGATTGCCCGGCGCCGAGTTCCACCAGCGGCGGACGCACCGTGGTCCAGTCCGGATGCCCGCTCCAGTGTGCAATCGCGCGCTTCATCGCCGGGATCATGGGATATTTCTGGAAGATGCCGCGCACCTTGTCCAGGCCCTCCTGCAATCTGTCCGCCGCATCCGACTTCCATTCGGAGTACAGCCTGTGAATCGCCGCCGGATTGACGTTGGCGGTGGCGCTGATGCAGCCCTTGCCGCCATTGCGCATGCCGGCGAGCAGGAAGGTTTCGCTGCCGGGAAACACGTCGAAGCCGTCCTTGGCAAAATAGGCCAGCGTCGCCTTGGTATTGTTCCAGTCGCCGGACGAATCCTTTGTGCCGGCGATGTTCTTCGGGTAGGCCTTGAGCAGGCGCTCTATCAGTTTCAGGCTGATCGGCACCTGGCTCACCTGTGGGATGTGATACAGGTAGATCTGCAGGCGCGCATCGCCGACGCGCTCGACGATCTCGGCGTAATTGCGGTAGAGGCCCTCGTCGGACACGCCCTTGTAGTAGAACGGCGGCAGCATCAGCGCGCCGGCGCACCCTAGCTTCACCGCATGCGCCGTGAGGCGCACCGAATCGGTGAGCGCGCAGCAGCCGGTGCCGGGCATCATGCGCGCCGGATCGACGCCGGCTTCGACCAACTTCTCCAGCAATTCCATGCGCTCGCCGGCGGCGAGCGAATTGGCCTCGGAATTGGTGCCGAACACCGCCAGGCCGACGTTGTTCGCGACCAGCCACTTGCACTGGCGCACGAAGCGCTCGGTGTCGGGGCTCAGATCGGCCTTGAACGGGGTGACGACGGGGGACAGTACGCCGGTGATGCGTTGGGTCATGTTGCCTGCTCCAGTTTGGATTGTAATCGCTTTCGAAACCTGTTCCACGTGTAGCTGTCGGAGCGAGCTTGCTCGCGAATTCGATGATTCGCGAGCAAGCTCGCTCCTACAACGCCTTTCTGAGGAAGTCGAAATCGCAGCCGTGCTCGGCCTGCAATACGCTCTTGATATACAACTTGGCGTAGCCGCGCTCGGCCTGAAGCGTAAGCGGGCGGTGCGCGCCGCGGCGCCGGGCCAGTTCGGCTTCGTCGACCAGGAGGTCTAGTTTGCGCTGCGACACCGACAGGCGGATGCGGTCGCCGTTTCGCACCAGCGCGAGCGGCCCGCCGACGGCGGATTCGGGCGAGACATGCAGCACCACGGTGCCGAAGGCCGTGCCGCTCATGCGCGCGTCGGAAATGCGCACCATGTCCTTCACGCCCGCGCGCGAGAGCTTCGTCGGGATCGGCAGATAGCCGGCCTCGGGCATGGCATAGCCGCTTTTCGGCCCGGCATTCTGCAGCACCAGGAAATCGTCCGCCCTCACGTCCAGGTCGGGTGAGTCGATTCGCGCTGCAAGATCGTCCAGCGATTCGAACACCACGGCGCGGCCCTCGCGCTCGAACAGCTTCGGATCGGCGGCCGAGCGCTTGATGATGGCGCCGTTGGGCGCGAGCGTGCCGAACAGCGCCGCCAGGCCGCCCTGCTTCTGATACGGCTCGGCGAGACCGCGCACCACGCTGCGGTCGACCCAGCCGGACTCCGCGGCCAGGCGCTCGCGCATCGTGTCGCCGGATACCGTCATGCAGTCCAAGTGCAGCAGCGGTTTCAATTCGCGCAATACGGCGCCGATGCCGCCGGCCGCGTGCAGGTCGGACATGTAGTACTGGCCGGTGGGCTTCAGGTCCACTAGCACGGGCGTGGTATCGGAGAGTTCGTTCAGGCGCGCGAGCGAGACTGCGATGCCCAGGCGCCCGGCGATCGCGGTGAGATGGATCAGCCCGTTGGTCGAGCCGCCGATCGCGAGCAGCACGCGCAGCGCGTTCTCCACCGATCTTTGCGTGATCACCTGGCTGGGTTTGATCTTCGAAGCAATCAGGCCCACGGCGGCGCGCCCCGAGGCCTCGGCCGCGCGCAGGCGGTCGGCGTGCACTGCGGGAATCGCCGCAGTACCGGGCAGGGTCATACCCAATGCCTCTGCGATCGCAGCCATGGTGCTGGCCGTGCCCATCACGGCGCAACTTCCGGCGGTGGTGACGAGATTGCCTTCGATTTCGGCGATCTCGCCGGCCGAGACTTCCTTGGCGCGGAACTTCGCCCAGAAGCGGCGGCAGTCGGTACAGGCGCCCAGGCGTTCGCCCTTGTAGGAGCTCGGCAGCATCGGCCCGCCGACAAGTTGGATCGCGGGCACATCGGCCGAAGCCGCGCCCATCAGCTGCGCCGGCACCGTCTTGTCGCAGCCTCCGAGCAGCACTACCGCGTCCATCGGCTGCGCGCGGATCATCTCCTCCACGTCCATCGACATGAGGTTGCGGAACATCATGCTGGTCGGGGCGAGAAACACTTCGCCCAGCGAGATCGTGGGAAAGTCGAGCGGCAGCCCGCCGGCGGCGATCACGCCGCGCTTCACCGCCTCGACCAGTTCGGGGAAATGCCGGTGGCAGTTGTTGAAGCCGCTCGCGGTCTGCGCGATGCCGACCACCGGGCGCGCGAGCATCTCCGGCGAATAGCCCATCGACTTGGCGAAGGAGCGGCGCATGTAGAGCGAAAAATCGGCATCGCCGTAATTGGTCAGGCCGCGGGCAAGCCCGATGGCCTGCGCTTTCTTGGGGCCGGGGCCGCGTTTTTTGGTCGTCAATTTGGTTCCAGTATTGCAGACAGCGGTTTGGGTCAGTCGATCTTGCCGGTATCGCCGGAAAATTCCATCGGCGTGAAAAAGCCACCGTGGAACTGCGCCGAGATTTCATTTTCCACTTTGCCTTGCGCCAGGATCTCCGCCGCGTAGATTTCCGAATCGTCCTGCGGCCGATAGCCGAGGAACTTGACGTTGGTATTGTCCCAGCGACTGCGCAGGTTGTTGGATACGCCGTAGACTACGACGAAATGGTAGTCCGGATGGTGGATGCAGCGCTCGACCAATTGCACCATGTCGCGGTGGCTGATCCAGGTCAGCAGCTGGCGCGCGTTGTCGGGCCGGTCGGGGTTGCGAAAGGTGCCGATGCGCAGGCACGCGACAGACAGACCGTATTTGTCGGCATACAGACGCCCGAGCGCCTCGCCGAACACCTTGGACACGCCGTAGCGCGTATCCGGGCGCGGCTGCACGGTGTTGTCGATGAAGCGCTCGCGCCGGTGAAAACCGACGGCATGATTGGAACTCGCGAAAATCACGCGCTTCACTCCCGCGCGCCGCGCCGCCTCGAACACGTTGTAGCAGCCGGCGATATTCGCCGGCAGGATTTTCTCCCATGCGTCCTCGACCGGCACCGCGCCCAGGTGCACCACGCAGTCCACGCCCTGCATCAGCCGCTCGCAGGCCGCTAGGTCGGCGACGTCGGCGGTCATCAATTCCTCGCCCGGCGCCGCCTCGCCCAGGGGCGCGATGTCCGACAGGCGCAGCCGGTATTTGCCGCCATAGGCGGCGCGCAACACCTTGCCGATGGCGCCCGCGGCGCCGGTAATCAATACGCGCTTCATCTAGCCTCCACCGAAGGCAGGCAGTTTACTCCATGTACAACTCAGCCATCACCTCGCGCAGCCAGCGATTGGCGGGGTCCTGGTGGTAGCGCTCGTGCCAGTGCAGCCT
>JADGRR010000143.1 GCA_017880745.1 Burkholderiales bacterium | reverse complement strand
GTCGAAGTCGATCCGCATGATCGTGCCCTTCCCGCCCGGCGGCACCACGGACATCATCGCGCGCCTGGTGGCGCAGCGCATGAGCGAAACCATGGGGCAGCCGGTGCTGGTGGAGAACCGCGCCGGCGCGGGCGGCTCGATCGGCGCCGATGCGGTGGCCAAGGCGGCGCCCGACGGCTACACCATCCTGATGCACAACATCACCTTCCCGCTCGCGTCGGTCGCGCTCGCGCTCGCCAATCGCGCGCCCTACAACATCGACACCGATTTCGCCGGCATCTCGATTGCCGCCAACGTGCCCCTGATCATCACCGCCCACCCGAGCGTGCCGGCGAACAACCTGCGCGAATTCGTGGCGCTGCTGCAAAAGGACCGCAGCCTGAAGTACAACTACGGCTCCACCGGCCCGGGCTCGTACATGCACATCGTCGGCGAGGTGATCAAGCGCGACGAGAAAATCGACATGACCCACATTCCGCTCAAGGGCGCGGCGCCGCTGAAGCAGGAACTGCTCGCGGGGCGGCTGCAACTCGGCGGCGACCAGCTTTCGTCCTCTCTCGGCGATATCCGCAGGGGCACGCTGAAAGCGCTCGCCACCAACTCGGCGCAGCGCATCGCCGCCCTTCCCGACGTGCCCACCGTGCGCGAACTGGGCTTTCCAAGGCTCGAAGCCGAGGGCTGGAACGGGCTGTTCGCGCCGCCGAAGACGCCGAAGGAGATCATCGATCGGCTCGCGCGCGAAACTGCGGCGGCCGTGCACCGCCCCGACGTGCTGAAGCGCCTGGCCGACATCGCGGCCGAGCCGGTCGGCTCCCCGCCGGCGGAGCAGGACACGATGCTGAAGAAGCAGGTGGCGCAATTTCGACCGATCATCCAGGAGCTGGGCGTCACGCTGGACTAACCTAAGAGGCCGTTTCAGAATCACCGAAACGGCCCCTGAATTTGCGGAGCATGAGAGGAAATATCCCCTGATTTCTTGGTTAGCTCTAAGGAAAAGCCAATGTCTGGTGTTGCGCTGATTACCGGATCGGGCCGCGGCATCGGCGCGGCGACGGCGAAGCTCGCGGCCAGGCGCGGCTACGCGGTATGCGTAAACTATCTGAAGAACGAACAACGCGCCGACGAGGTCGTGGCCGAGATCCGCGCCGGCGGCGGCCGCGCGATCCTGGTGCAGGCGGACACCGCGAACGAGGACGAAGTGGTCCGACTGTTCGAGCGCGTCGATCTCGAACTCGGGCCCATCACCGCGCTCGTCAATAACGCCGGCATTACCGGACGCGCCGGGCGCCTCGACAGCTTCGATGCCAACGCGATTCGGCGTGTGCTCGAGGTGAACGTAGTCGGCGCCATCCTCTGCGCGCAGCAGGCGGTGCGGCGCATGTCGACCAGGAACGGCGGCGCGGGCGGTGCCATCGTCAACGTGTCCTCGCTCGCCGCGACGCTGGGCGGCGCCAACCAGTGGATCCCATATGCAGCGGCCAAGGGCGCGATCAACAGCTTCACCATCGGCCTGGCGAAAGAGGTGGCGGCCGACGGCATCCGCGTCAATGCCATCAGCCCCGGACTTATCCAAACCGAGATCCACGCCGAGGCCGGCCTCGGCGAGCGTCTGCAAAAAATGATTCCGCAAGTGCCGATCGGCCGCCTGGGCACCGCGGAGGAATGCGCCGAAGCGATCCTGTGGCTGATGTCGGGCGAGGCGGCCTATATGATAGGCAGCATCCTGACGCTGTCGGGCGGGCGCTGAAGCATTGTTGGATGGCGAGTCATATGGAATGCGGCCGCAGAGAAATAGTGATCTGCCCATTGTTTTCCAGGGTGGCGACACGCACGTGTCCAATCTCCGCGCAGCCGGCCGCTCGCAGGGCAGCCGCCAACTCGTGATGCGTAAGCAATTCGCTGCGCATGACGCTCTCGTTCAACACACCGTCATGGATCAGCGTACGGGGGGTTCCTTCAATCCACGCTTCCAGCCTCTTGCTTTTGTACGTCATGTACGCCACGGCGTGATGGAGCGCGATAAGAGTCGTGGCGGAGATGATGCCACCCAGCACGCTATTGTCCCCGCCGTTCATTGCGTTCTGAACAGCGTTGCTAAGAACGAGCAGCAGAACGAGGTCAAAGGGCGCCAACTGTCCCGTCTGGCGCTTGCCGGTCATGCGCAAGATGATTAGCAAGAAGACATACACCGTTACGCCGCGCAGAACGAATTCCCACCACGGCAAGCTCAAATTCCACATGGATTCCCCCATTGTTCAAATTGTGCGACGCAGACGTCCGGGCGACGGCCTGGACGACATCATGGCATCTCTTTAGCGCATAAGCGACGTGTCGTGAACCGGCCAATACCGGACTCCGGACCCCGGCTGAGGAAACGGCGGCTCGTATCTAACCCGGCCGTGTTAGACTAAATTTCGGAGCGGTTTCCTGATCGCCAGACGGAGACGCAAGCATGGCCGGCGACGATCCACTTCTTGCAAGCCAACTCGTGGTGAGGATTTGCCTGTTTCTCGTCGCGGCGATCGCCTTATCCGGCGGAACGCTGCAAATGTTCCTGGGTCAACCCGACACCTCGCCACGGCTGGACAACGTTCATCGGTTCATGGCCGGGGTGTACCTTTCCACCGGAGTGATCAGTCTATGGGCCGCAATCACCATCCGCCAACAAGGAACGCTGGTGTACCTGATTGCCCTCGGCGTGTTGCTCGCCGGTATCGGGAGGCTAATATCGATCAGCCGCGTGGGCCTGCCCAAACCGACCGCAGTTTGGCTAGGCTACCTGATTCCCGAGTTGACCCTGCCATTTGTCATCACAGTGGCGCATTACGCGAGCCATTGAGCGTGCATCGCGGCACGCCTGCAATTTTGCAGCCCCAACTCTCCCTGCCGAACACTTAGCACTACACTCGTCGGAAGAGGCGCGAACGGCCGGGGCCGGCCATGACCGGCCGCTGACAAACTTGCCATAGAACAGCCAGTCGGGCGTTCCGAGCGTATGCTAGGGCTGAAGATGAAACTCGGCAAGCTCAGTGGTAGTTAAGCCTGATGTGTCTTGGATTTCTGACTTCACCACGCCGCGTGCCGCTGAGGAATACCAGTACGTCCAGGAATTTTCACCGGTGTGGGAGCCGCTTATCCATCTGCCCTTCGCTTCGAGTTTGAACGCGTCGAATTCGCCTGCCGGTACTCGCACTTTTTCGTGGCGGACCACCTCAACGCGCCAATTCATGCGAACGTCCTTGCTGATGAACTTGGACACGATATCGTCGGTGCAGTGCCACTGCTTCCCGACTTCAAGTGGAAAGCTCAGCATCCTGCTATCCGAGTGCTTGTACGACGAGGACTCGATTTCGTTCAGTTCTGGGGTCAGCAACACCTTGACCCCGTTATCCGTGCGCTCGATTCCCGAAGCCGTAACGGACGTGACTACCCGGGAGACGTCCTGCACCTTCATCGCACCGGGTCCCGTCCCTAAGTGCACCTCAAACCGCCATTGGTCCCCGACCTTTACGTCGGGCCGCTCTGCCTTTTGTGCCAGCGCGGTACCACTGAGTGTCGCAATAGCCAAAACCGCCGCTGAAAAAAGACGCTGGACCACTGAATGATATCGGGTCGTTTGCATGTGAACTCCCTGTTGAACACCTTTCCGCGCTAGTTCCGCTGGAGGAAGATGGATACCGCCTTGGCGAAAAACCTGTCCGCTGCTATCTAGCTGTGTAGCAGGAAACACCTGGAGGGATTTTGAGTTTTGTCATGGTCGCTATCGTCAACTTGCCGGACCCTAATCTATGACCGCTTTGCAAAATATCGGTAGGCGGCAATGGGTCGGGAGTGAGCCTTGAGCAACTCAAGTTGACAGGCGAAAACCGGCCATTAGATTTCAGCAACCCGGAAGCTGACCTTGGCCAGTTCGTGCTCCCGGCCGTTAGTGGACGGTCAAGCTTGGACCGCAGGCGACAAATATTCCGTGTGACAGATTAACGTCCATCGTTAGTCGCGTTGCGCGACGCGCACGAACGCCTACCGAATTTTCAGTATGTACTGTATTGAGATAATCGAGCCTTTGTCCCGCAACTCGTACTTATTTTCGCCAACTCGATGCCATTCGCGGCATTGCTCAGCGACAGGCCGGTCCGGATAGGGGAAAGTCGTGCAAAGCGTATTCCCGACAACGCGCGCAGGTCCGGTAAGTTTCGTAGCGTATCCGTCCGGGCAGCTCAGAAACTGAACGTTGGTCGTATCCTGAATGGCAGTCATTACGTAACAGCGATTAATAATGTTAACGCCAGCATATGCGAACTTCTGGTCCAGCCATAGCTGGAGCTGAGAACCCGGTATCTGGCTTGGCGCGACCTCAGTCTGTTGCGCGCCGGCATTGCCCACTGCGACCGCGCCAGCGACAGTGAGCACCGCGACCAGCCCAGCACTTGCGAACTGCAGTTTCACGTTTATCTTGGATTTCATGTTCCCTCCGTCAAGCGTTGGTTGAGTAGCCGAGCACAACTTGGTGAAGAACACAGGAAGTTCTCTGGCTTTGTAGCAGGAGATTCGCAGGAGGGTGTTGCGTTTGGTCACATTTCCGGCTCTAGACCGGTCAAGCACATATCAATGACCGCTTTGTTGAACATTGACCGGCCGGGTTGGGTCGGCTCCCGTCACTCGTTGGCAAAAACTGAGCGACCGCAACCAGTCTCAAGCCGACTTCGACTGGGGTGCCGAGTACCTTCGTGTCTGAACGGCAGTGTCGCGGCTTATTGCCGCCGTTCAATATTTGGACGCCGCTGGCGGCACCCGACCCAGAGGAGCCGTTTGACCTTCGGCGTTATGAAGGGCAGCTATCTTAGAGGAACAGCCGCTCGCCGAGTCACCGCTGATCTTCGGCTTGAGCCTTTGCAGACGGTGGCAATTTACTGATGAGGCAATCAGCATTGTAGCTTTGAGAGTTCGTTCCCGGAAAACATGAACTGGCGCTTTCGAGCCTATGCTCAGTTTGAAACTCTGTGTAGTTGGTGAGAGAAGACTCCCTGTGGCGCTGCCTTCACAGGGAACGAACATGCCCAGATAGGACCCTATCAAGAACTCTCCTAAGATAGTTTCAGAGTTCTTTCGCCACGCGGCGGTGCCATTCATGCACCACAGTGGTGTCATGCTGCCGCAACTTGCCCTGAGGTGGTGCGTGTTTTGCCGGATTGGCGTGCCGGGGTTTGCGAAATTGCGGCCCGCACGCGATGGCCCCCAGGTGGCACGTCGATTGCTTAGAGAGAAGCAAGAGGGGCGATATAAATTCGCTCTTGATGCGCGGCTAGGGTTCCGATTCCCCATGGGGAATGACTGGTCCGAGAGCCGCCGGTCCCGCCAAAGCGGGGCTCCACGGAGGGACAAAAACCCGGGAGGCCGAGATGTTTTGACATGCCCTCTCCTTTTGTCCACCTGAGCAAGGAGCTCCCATGAGCCAGATTTCCGAGACACCCCGAGTCCTTTTCCCGCTGCCCACGGAAAGACTGCTGTGGGAACATCTCGTGCCCGCCGGCACCCACTGGTCCGGCCTGATGCGGCGCGGCAGCGCCCTGCGTATCTCCGACCTCGAAGGCGGCGCCAATTGCGCCGTGATCTTCTTCAACCCGGAGGAGAAGATTGAGCGCTACAACATGCCCGACACCCTCAAGGCTCAGCACACTGCGATGCTGACCCAAGGCCACTGCCTGTACTCGGACATGGGGCGCATCTTCTGTTCCATCATCGGCGACAGCGTCGGCTGGCACGACCCAATCTGCGGCGTATCCGACGCCGCCCAGGCCCGCGAAAAATACGGCGAGTCCCATTATCAGCACGCGCGCAACGCCATGGTCCGCAACGGCCGCGACTCGCTGCTGATCGAACTGGCCAAGCACGGCCTGGGCAAGCGGGACCTCGGTCCCACAGTGAATTTCTTCAGCAAAGTCACGGCCGACGAAGAGGGCCGTTTAGTCTTCGATCCCCGCCATTCGCCAGCCGGTGGCGCCGTCGATTTGCGCTTCGAGATGACTACGCTGGTGGTGCTGTCCACCGCGCCCCATCCCCTCGACCCGGCGCCGACCTATGCACCCAAGCCGGTACTGCTGACCGCCTGGCACGCCGCTGAGGCTCTTCCGGACGACTACTGCCGCAACTTCTGTGCGGAAAACCAGCGCGGCTTCATCAACACCGAACGCTACAACCTGAGCTGAAGGAAATGGCCATGCCCCTCGTTACCAGCCAACTCGACCCCAAGATTGCCGTCACCGACGAAGTCTGCCTTGCTGGCGAGCCCTGGATCCGCACCCTGCGTCGCGGCCAGATCTTCCGCATCCTCGACCTGGAGGGAAACCAGGCGGTGGATACCCTGTTCTACTCGGCCACCGATCCAGCCGTACGCTATAGCGCCACCGACACCGTGGTGCGTGAGGGCCAACTCTATCTCGGCACCGGCAGCCACCTCTACTCCAACGAGGGCCATGTCATGCTGACCATCGTCGCCGACACCTGTGGCCGCCACGATACCCTCGGCGGCGCTTGCGCCGCAGAGAGCAACACCGTGCGCTATGCCATCGACAAGCAGCATATGCACAACTGCCGCGATAATTTCCTCCAGGGCCTCGCCCACTGTGACTGCCACGACGCCGGTGCCGCCAGGCTGGGCCTGGGCAAGCGCGACCTCGCCCCGAACATCAACTTCTTCATGAATGTCCCGGTGACGGCCGAGGGCCGGCTGACCTTCGAGGATGGCATTTCGGCGCCGGGCAAGTACGTGGAACTGCGGGCGGAAATGGATGTGATCTGCCTCATCTCCAATTGCCCGCAACTGAACAACCCGTGCAACGCCTACAACCCGACGCCGATCCGGCTGCTGGTCTGGGATCCGCAATAAAGCGAAGACGCGAGGAAACCATCTCGATGTTCAAGAAAGTCCTGATTGCCAACCGCGGCGCCATAGCCTGCCGCATCCAGCG